>JAUWDL010000218.1 GCA_030608825.1 Gemmatimonadales bacterium | reverse complement strand
GGCGGGAACGCCTAAGCGGTGGCGGGGAGTGTTTGGGGCGGCGAGGCACAGACGCTCCCCGGAGCGAACGTCAGTACGCCGCGCAAGCGGTACCCGCTGCCGCGTGGAGGCCGCCGCGCGCGTACTGACGTTCGCGGAGGGGAGTGGCTAGTCGAGCCGCAGGAACGCGGCCGCAGTCCGCGGACGCCGGTACGCCTAGTCCGCGTACAGAGCCTCGATCTTCTCCTTGTTGGCCGCCTCGACCGCCCGCCGCTTCACCTTGAGCGTCGGCGTCAGCTCGCCCCGCTCGATCGAGAAGTCCTCCTCGATCAGCGCGATCTTCTTGGGCATCTCGAAGCTCGCCAGGTCGCGCAGGCTGCCCATCACCTCCCGCTCCATTTTCGCGATCACGTCCGGCTGCGCGAGGAACGCGGCGACGTCGTCAGCCTCCATGTTGCGGTCGGCGGCCCACTTCCTGAGCGCCGCCACGTCGGGCACGACCAGCAGGACGGGGTACTTGCGCTTGTCGCCGATCATGACGGCGTTCAGGACGAACTGGTTCGTCTTGATCATGTTCTCGATCGGCTGCGGTGCGACTTTCTTGCCGCCCGCCGTCACGATGATGTCCTTCTTGCGGTCGGTGATCTTTATGTAGCCGTCGGGGTCGAACTCGCCGATGTCGCCGGTGTAGAACCAGCCGTCCGCGTCGATCGCCTCCTTCGTGGCCTCGGGCTTGTTGAAGTACCCCAACATGATGTTTGGTCCGCGCGCCAGGATCTCTCCATCCTCGGCTATCTTGACCTCGACGCCCGGGACCGGCGGGCCCACGGTACCGATGTGGACCCCGTCGAGCGGGTTGACGGAGATGATGGGTGTCGTCTCGGAGAGCCCGTAACCCTCCACGATGACCAGTCCGGCCGCGAAGAAGAACTTCGCGATCTCGGGATTCAGCGGCGCCCCACCGGAGGCGAAGAAGCGTATCCGCCCTCCGGTGCGGGCCTGCAGCTTCGAGAACACCAGCTTGTCCGCGATCTTCTTCTTGAGCTTGAGCGCGGCGGGGATCGGCTGCTTGGCGAGCTCGAGGTCGGCCCACTGCTCTGCGGTGCGGCGCGCCCAGAAGAAGATCCGCCGCTTGAGCGCGCTGCCCGCCATCGCGTTCTCCAGCACACGCGCGTAGATCTTCTCGAACAGCCGCGGCACGGACAGCACGATCGTCGGCTTCACTTCCCGCAGGTTGACCGGCACCTGCTCGACGCTTTCAGCGTAGTTGATCGTGGTGCCGCGGTGGAACATCGTGTAATAGCCGGCCATCCGTTCGAAGCTGTGTGACAGCGGCAGCAGCGAGAGGCACGAGTCGTCGGGCCCGATCGTCAGCACTTTGAGCCCCGCCTCCACGTTGGAGCAGAAGTTGTAGTGGCTGAGCATCACCCCCTTTGGGGGACCCGTCGTGCCGGAGGTGTAGATCAGTGTGGCGAGGTCGTCCCGCTTCACTGCCAGCGCGTCCTGGCGGTAGTTGGGGTAGCGCTCCTCCGCCCCGGCCCCGCGTTGCATGAGCTCCTGGAGGCTCATGACGCCGGGTCCTTCCATTCCCTCCTCGACGTCGAACACGATCACGTACTGCAGGCCCGGCACCTCGCCACGCACCGCAGCCACTTTTTCGTACTGGATCGCGTTCTCGACGAAGACGGCCTTGGCTCCGGAGTCCTGCAGCAGATATGCCACCTGCGGCGCCGGCAGCGTGGGGTAGATCGAAACGTCGGCACAACGCGCCGTGAGGCAGGCGAAGTCGGCCACCACCCACTCCGGCCGGTTCTCCGACAGGATCGCTACCCGGTCTCCAGGTTCGACACCGAGCTCCATGAGGCCGATCGCGGCGTGCTGGACCCGGCGCGCCAGTTCTTGGTGTGTGATGCCCTTCCACTCGCCGCCTTCCTTGAACCGCAACGCAGCGGCCTTGGTGCTGAACTGATCGACGGCGGTGAAGAACAGTTGGGTCAGGGTATCAGGGGCATTCACGGCAATTACCTCCGGCTCCCGGATGCTTGTGTGCCTGCGCTGATCTATTGAAACAGGACGACGAATCGAACTGGCGAGCCTGCCACCGTGTCGCCGGTCGCCGTCACCACGGTCGCGTGTACGACGGCGCTGTCCGGTGGCGTAGTGCCGCTCACTTTGCGGACCACGACCCAAGCCTGGCCCAACGCCTGGGAAACGACCTCCAGGTGGTGGGGGTCGGCGCCGGGGACGGTGTCGGCGGTGGCCAGGAATATCCCGGCACCGGCCGGCTCTCCGGGAGGCGGCTCGACCACGTCAAAATGCACCGGCTTACCGATGAGCGGGAGAGGCAGGGCGTCGGAGGTGGTATCGAGGACTTCCACCGTCAGGGCCGCGGACGCCGGCTCGCCGCTGTCCACGGTGTCCCGCGTGGCCGAGACCGACGCCACGCTGTCAGGGGCCGGAGAGACCTCGATCCGGACCGGCTCTGAAGGGAGCTCGTCGGCGATGGCCGCGACCCTGCCCGTGTCGGGCGCGGTGGTCTCCACCAGGCCGGTTGTCTCCCCGATCGTGAATCCGACGACGCCGGTGTCCACGACCGCCCACAGTATCACGGCGTCGGGCACGATGTCACCGTTGGCGTCGAGGGCTCGCGCCTCCAGCTGGAGCGTGTCACCCTCCTCCACCGTTCTGAGGAGCGGACCGATGATCTCCAGCGCGATGATGCGGTCCGAGTCGCCGGTTATCTCGGTGCACGCCAGCGCGAGCGCCGCGATCAGAATCAGCCGCCTCAAAGCGCCTCCCCCTGTTCCAGCTGGGCGAGCGCCTGGCGGGCGTGCTCGACCCACTTGTCGGCGTCCGGACCGCGTGGCGGGCGCTCCAGGAAGACCTGCAGGTGCCGGGCGGCGGCATCGGTCTCACCGCGGCGCATCAGCAGGAATGCGAGTCCGTAATGGGCGCCGGCGAGCTCCCCGTCGAACTCGAGCGCCCGACGGTAGTGACGGATCGCCTCCTCGTGTCGGTTCGTCTTGGAGTATGCGATCGCCATGTTCTGCAGGACGCGCGGATCCGTGGGGTGGTCCCGCAGGGCGAGGCGGTATGAAGTGAGGGCGGCCTCGTAGTCACCCTGGCGCTCGAGCGCCAGGGCCTCGTTGAGGTAGTCCAGCCGCTGGGGCTTGAGCGCCGCGTCACGGCGCCGTCTGATGAGGCGTTTCCAGAAACCCATTCGAGTCTGAAGATAATAGTTGGCAGCTCATTAGGCCAAAGACTAGTCGGTCTGTGGCCCGCGCGGTACTATCCCTGTCCCTATGCAAGAGCCCTTCATTACTGAGGATTCCCGCGACGTCCTCGAGGTAGACTGGACGTTCTTCGGCGAGTTGTGCCGGGCTCTGGCGCTGAGAGTCGTGCGGGACTACGACCCAGAACTGGTGCTCGGGATCGCCAAGGCAGGCGTGCTGCCCGGAGCGGTCGTCGCCTCGATACTGCAGCGCGACTTTGCCGCCATGGCGATTACACGGATCCAGGCGGAGCATCGCCCAACACTCGTCACCGACCCGCCCCCCAGCGTGAAGGGCCATCGCGTGCTGATCGTGGACGAGACGTGCGACTCGGGCGATACGCTCAAGGTCGCGCTTTCGGCGGTACGCAAGCTCGGCCCCAAGGAGGTCCGCACAGCCGTCTCGTTCAAGACCGGACCGTACGAGCCCGACTTCCATGCGCTGGCTACCGAGAGCTTCATCATGCTGCCGTGGGATCGGGAAGTGATCGTGAACGGAAAACTGGTGATGCGTCCCGACTACGCAGACAGGATTGGAGAGCTGGAGGAAGAAGAGCTCGAGTAACGGCGCTCCCGGTCAGGCGCCGAGTATGGCTTCGAAGTCCTGCCCCTCA
>JAUWDL010000292.1 GCA_030608825.1 Gemmatimonadales bacterium | reverse complement strand
CAAGCATGATGTCGTTCGTCCCGTCGCTCAGCTGCACGTCGATCAAGCGATCACCCTCCACGATGTTGATCGCGTTGATGCCCGTCGAGCGAACGTTGGAGTAGGCGGCCAGACTCGTCTTCTTCACCAGCCCGTGTCGGGTAGCGAAGATCAGGTTCCGGTCCTCGGGGAAGTCCCGCACGGGCACGATCGATGCGATCACCTCGTCGTTCCCGATGTTCAGCAGGTTGACGATCGGCTTCCCGCGCGCCGTGCGGCTTCCCAGCGGTAACTCGTAGACCTTGAGCCAGTAGACCTGGCCGCCCGCGGTGAAGCACATGAGGTAGTCGTGCGAGGACGCGAGGTAGAGGTGCTCCACCCAGTCGTCCTCCTTGGTCCCCATGCCGGCGATGCCGCGTCCGCCTCGCCGCTGCTGCCGGTAGACATCCGGCGGAATGCGCTTCACGTAGCCACTCCGGCTGACCGTGATCACCATGTCCTCCTCGGCGATCAGGTCCTCGTCGGAGAAGTCGGCGGGCACGTCCAGGATCTCGGTGCGCCGGTCGTCTCCGTACTTGCCGGCGACTTCGAGGAGCTCCTCCTTGATCACCGACATGCGGAGACTCTCCGAGCCGAGGATCTCTGCGAGCTGTTCGATCTCGGCCGTCAGCTCCTCGATCTCCGCCTCGAGCTTTTCGATCTCGAGGCCGGTGAGCCGGGCGAGACGCATGTTCAGGATCGCGTCCGACTGACGCTTGGTGAGCTCGAACCGCTCACGCAGCCTCACGCCGGCCTCATCCGTGTCCTTGGACTTGCGGATGATCTCCACGACCTCGTCGATGTTGTCGACGGCGACCTTGAGGCCCTGGAGGAGGTGCTCCCGCTCGCTGGCCACCCGAAGCTCGTAGGTGCTCCGGCGGACCACGACTTCGTGCCGGTGGTCGACGAAGTGCTGAATAACCTGCTTGAGCGAGAGGACCCGTGGAACGCCTCCGACCAGCGCGAGCATGATCACGCCGAACGTCGACTGCATCTGGGTGTGCTTGTACAACCGGTTCAGAATGATGCGCGGATCGGTATCCCGCCTCACCTCGATGACCATGCGTATCCCGTCCCGATCCGACTCGTCCCGCAGGTCCGTGACCCCGTCCAGCTTCCGGTCGCGCACGAGCTGCGCGATCTGCTCGATCAGCCGGGTCTTGTTCACCATGAACGGGATCTCCGTGACGACGATCCGCTCCCGGCTACCCTGCATCTCCTCCGTGTGCGCAAGGGCCCGCATGATCACCCGGCCGCGGCCCGTCTCGTACGCCTCGCGGATGCCGTGCGTCCCCAGGATGTGGCCTCCCGTGGGGAAATCCGGGCCTTGGACATAGGCCATCAGGTCATCCAGCGAGCAGTCGGGATGGTCGATCAGATGCACGCACGCCGCGACGACTTCGCCGAGGTTGTGTGGGGGCACATTCGTGGCCATCCCGACCGCTATACCCGACGATCCGTTCACCAGCAGATTCGGGAGGCGGGAGGGCAGGACCGTCGGCTCCTGCAGCCGATCGTCGAAATTCGGGACGTAGTCGACCGTCTCCTTGTCGAAGTCGGCCAGCATCTCGACGGCCAGCGGGGTCAGCCGGGCCTCCGTGTACCGGTAGGCGGCGGCGCTGTCTCCGTCGATCGACCCGAAGTTGCCCTGCCCGTCCACCAGCGGATAGCGAAGCGAGAAATCCTGGGCCATGCGGACGAGGGAATCGTAGACCGCCGAGTCCCCGTGCGGGTGATACTTGCCCAGCACGTCACCGACGACCGTCGCGCTCTTCTTGTGGGCGCGGGTGGGCGACAGACCGGCCTCCTGCATCGCGTACAGGATCCGGCGGTGGACCGGCTTGAGGCCGTCTCGGACATCCGGCAGCGCCCGCTGCACGATGACGCTCATCGAGTAGTCGATGAACGACTCGCGCATCTCGTCCTCGAGTAGGCGCGGCTCGATCCGTTCGTTGCTCTCGGTGCTCTCCATGTGCCTCTATTTCAGCGGATAGGAAGGGACGGACCCCCGCGCACGGAGCCCTGCGATGGGGCCTTCTTCGGGCGCCAGAGCGCCCCGCAAAGCGCCGGTCTGACAGCTGGGAAATTTAACGGTCTCGGGAGGGTGGCGCGAACGCCATCGAGGACCGATGACGCCGCGCCGCATCTGGCTTTCAGGCATCGAGATCCACATCAAGCCAGGCGACGAGCCCGCCGCCGGTGGCCGGGCCCGAAGGCCCGGCCCGGCTTCGAGGGTCAGTGCGACCCGATGGGCTCCGGCGTCGCGTGCTCGAGGAACTCACTCACGTCGATGCCGAGCCGTTCGGCGACCCGGCGGCCATAATCCTCATCCGCCCGGAAAAAGTGGCATAGCTGGCGCAGCTGGACGTCTTTTCTCGCCTGCCCCAGGACGCCGCCGATCCGCCTCGCGAGGCGGTCGCGATGGGCATCGTCGAAGAGGCGGAAGAGGTTCCCGGCTTGCGTGTAGTCGTCGTGATCGACCGTCGAGTCGTATCGATCGACGATGGTCTGGCCCAGATCCCACGCCGGCTCCTTGTAGTCCGGATTCGGCATCGGGGTGCCCTCGCGGCTGTTCGGCCAGTAGTTGGGGGCCCCGCCGTACAGATCCGCCGTGGCCGCGGCACCGTCGCGGATGTAGTTCATGACCGGACACTTGGGCCGGTTGACCGGAATGTGATGGTAGTTGACTCCCAGGCGGTACAGGTGGGTGTCCGCGTAACTCATGAGCCGCGCCTGCAGCATCTTGTCCGGGCTGGACCCGATGCCCTGCACCAGCGCATTCGGGCTGAACGCGGCCTGTTCCACCTCGGCATGGTAGTTCTCGGGGTTCCGGTTCAACTCCAAAGTGCCGACCTCGATGAGCGGATAGTCGCCGTGCGGCCAGACCTTGGTCAGGTCGAAGGGGTTCCACGGGAAAGTCTCGGCCTCCTCGGGCGTCATCACCTGGATCGAGACATTCCACCGCGGATACTCACTCCGCTGAATGCTCGAGAAGAGGTCCCGCTGATGCGTCTCCCGGTCCTGGCCGATGAGCCGGGCCGCCTCGTCGTCGTCGACGCACTGGATGCCCTGCTGCGTCTTGAAGTGGAACTTGCACCAAACCCGCTCGCCCGCGTCGTTGATCAGGGAGTACGTGTGCGAT
>JAUWDL010000326.1 GCA_030608825.1 Gemmatimonadales bacterium | reverse complement strand
CCCCGTTTGCCTCAATCTTCGAAAGGACTGAACCGTCGCGAACACACGAAAGTTGCGCGACGGCTCAGCACTCCAAGAACATCAACCTCCTGCTGCTGCCGGCCCGGCTCCTCACCATACCATGGGCGCGACGAAACCGCTAAGCCAGGACGGCGCGGCCTCCTCCTGACCGAGGCGCTGCAACTGCAGCTGCGTGGCCATGGTCCAGACCCGCGCGACGAGCAGCAGGACCAGCAGATAGGCGAGCCCCAGCGCGACGGTGATACCTCGGCCGAAGGGCGAGCGCAGCAGCGAGATCAGCGGCCCCAGGTAGGTCGCCAAGGCCCAGGCGATGCCGCCGGCGATGCCGACCCCGCTGTGGACCAGGTTGAGGATCTGTGCCTGCCCTGGATCCGGCAGCGTCACCTGGCCGATCTGGTACTGGAAGGGGCCGAAAAAGCCCACGATGGTCTGGGCCAGAGCCAGGTACATGAGTAGGTCGCCGGCCAGGACCGACCAGTGGTCGCAGGTGCCGACCTGGTCGAAGGCGCTGGAGACTATGAAACAAATTATCGCGATGACCGTCAGGGCCATACCCAGGAACAGCGCTGCAGCGGCGGGAATGTGCACCGTCTGCTCGATGCCGGGCAGCGGAACGCCGCTGCCCAGGTTGGACAGCTCCCTGATCTGGAAGGTAATGATCATGAGGTTGAAGCCGAGAATCGTGAGCCGCGCGCGCATCACGTTGATGGCCACACGGATCGGCTCGCGCGTCTCCGCCATCAGCACTACCTCCAAACGCCAGCGCGGACCGCACCACCCATCAACGGTGCGATCCGCGCATCAACAGGCCCTCGCGACTTAAGGCGTCACGAGAGAATCATGGCTACATAGCCGCCGATCAGGGCCAGGACCGTCGTAATGGCATAGGTCAGCGGATAGGGCACCGCCGCCACCGCGCTCTTCGACTCGTCACAGACCGCGTTCAGGGCGGGCGTGGAATTGCGCGCCCCGCAGCTCGCACCGGCCGAGATGATCGAGTTCAGCTTGAAGACCTTGTAGCCGATGAAGAAGGACACGAAGGGAGGCACCAAGGCCGCCAGCGTGCCGATGATCGCCACCCAGATCACGGTCGTGCCCTGGAACGACTGCAGGATCTTCGGGCCGACGTTGGCTGCCAGCACGGCCACGAACATATTGAGGCCGATGTCCTGCAGGAAGGTGCGGGCGCCCTCGCTCACCGGCCCGCCGAACTCCGGATTGCGGCTGCGGAAGTAGCTGACGAAGATACCCGCGAGCAGACAGCCGGCCGAGGTCCCGAGCGCGAAGGGAATGCCGCCGAGCGTCACGGAGATGATGCCGACGAGGTAGCCGATCATCATGGCGATCGCCAGATACATGACCTCGGTGGCCGTGGTGTCGAGGATCGGACGGCCGCCGACAAGCTTGGCCGCGCGCTGGATGCACCATTCGGGGCCCACGATGCGCGCGACGTCGCCGAACTCGAGGACCGTCTGCGGCCCGAGCGGCAGCTGCTGGCCCTGACGGAACACGGCCTTGAGCTGCAGCCCGAAGCCGACCAGCTGATTCATTTCCTCCACGGTATGGCCGCTCATCTCCTTCGTCCCGATCCGCAGGTCGGCGGCCTCGAGCTGGATGTTGCGAGCGACGGGATCGTCCACCTCCGGGCCTACGATCTCCTTTCCCTTCAGGATCATTTCGTTGACGTCGGAGCGCACCGCGATGACATCGCCCTTCTGGATGGTCGGGTTGTCCGCCGGCTCGAAGACCTCGCCGTCGCGGACGACGCGCAGGACCGGCGCGCGCGGGTATAGACCGAACAGCTGCTCGATGGTTTTGCCGGAGAACTCGTCGTGATCCACCCGGAAGGCGCGGATGTCGAGCGGCGAGAACCCGAGCGTAAGCGATCCAGCGGCGCCGGGCACCGGCTCGGTTGCCCCGCCGGTCATCTGCACCTCGGCCTCCTTGGCGTCGGCGGCCGGATCGCGGCCGAAGATTGCCGGCAGATATCTCATCAGCAGGATGATGCCGATGCTGGACAGTATGTAGCTGATCGCATAGCCGGCGGCGATATTGGCGCCGACCTGATCGACCGACATGCCCTCGGGCGGAGTCCATGCACCGCTCTCCAGCGCCGAGGTCGCGACGCCGATGACCGCGGTGATGGTGTAGCTGCCGGATATGATGCCCGGGGCGAAGCCGGGATCGAGTCCGACCAGCTTGACGCCGCCGAAGGCGATGATCCAGTTGAGCGACCAGACCGTGAGGGCGATGACGATGAAGGCCATGCCGCCCGACTTCAGGCCGGCGAAGAACTGCGGGCCCACCCTGAGCCCGAGGGCGTACATGAACAGCAGGAGGAAGATCGTGGAGACCAGGCCCGGGATCGAATAGGTCATGTCGAAGGCCACTTTCGCGGTGAGCGAGATCGCCACGCCGACCAAGAGCGTCCCGGCGGTCGCGCCCAACGAGATCGCCCCGAACTTCACCCTGCCGAGGGGGTAGCCGAAGGCCAGGGCGAGCAGCAGGAAGACGAACGGCTGCTTGTCGAGAAGCTCGAAGAAGCCGTGCAGCCCGCTTTCAACCACCGGCTCGAAAATCTCGAGCGCGGCGCCGCCGACCCGCTTAACCACATCCGAGACTTCTTCAGCCTCCGCGGCTCCAGTTGTCTCCGTCTGCGCCAAGGCATCGCCCACGGCGAAACCGGAAACCAGGAGTGCCACGGCAAGCAGACAGGCCGCTCGCCCAAATCTGCCGACCATGTACGCAATGGTCCTACCGAACGCCTTGGAAAGCGGCGTTCCCTCGGTGATGACAGCTGAACTCTTTACCATGCCTCTTCTCCCGTGAATCGGTGTCAGTACACTTATCCACCGCCGGT
>JAUWDL010000332.1 GCA_030608825.1 Gemmatimonadales bacterium | reverse complement strand
GCCCTACCGGCGGACTGCGACACCTTCGGCTACCAGACCGCGCGTCACGTCGGCGTTCGCGTGGTGAAGACCCTGATGACGGATGCGCAGACGACCGCCCGCTGGTACTTCGCCGTGGCGATGGGGCGGAAGGCGGGCCATCTGGCCCTCGGGATCGGCAAGGCGGCCGCCGCGACGATCACCCTCGTGCCGGAGGAGTTCGGCGACGGGAACGCCCGGCTGGATTCGATCGTCGACACGCTGGCGGGGTCGATCATCAGGCGGTTGGCGGATGGAAGGTCGGACGGGGTGGCCGTCGTGGCTGAGGGGGTGATTCTCGGGCTTTCCGAAGGGCAGCTGGCCGTGCTGGAAGATGTCGAGCGCGACGATCACGGTCATGTGCGGCTGGCGGAGGTGGATGTCGGTGGAATCCTGAAGCAGGGGGTGAAAGCACGGCTGGCGGCATTCGGCATCCAGCCGACGATCGTGGCCAAGAACATCGGATACGAGCTGCGCTGCGCCGACCCGATTCCGTACGATCTCGAGTACACGAGAGACCTCGGGTTCTGCGCTTCCAGATGTCTGAGCGACGGCGGCAACGGCGTCCTGATCACGATGCAGGGAGGCAGCTTCGTGCCGGTGCCGCTGGCGGACCTTTTGGACCCCGAGACGGGCCGGATGGAAGTCCGGATGGTGGATACGGACTCCACCAGATTCCGGATCGCGCAACGCTACATGATCCGACTCCGTGACAGGGACTTCGAGTCGCCGCGTCGGCTCGAGGAGCTGGCCGCCGCATGCGGACTCACCGCGGCCCGCTTCAGAGAGGAGTTCGAGGGGGTGGCGAAGCCGTGGACGGCGCTCTGAGCCGACCATGAGCGAGGATCCGCGCCCAGGGAGGGGATTCGACTCGGTGGAGATGGTCCTGTTCGACCTGGACGGCACCCTGATCGATTCGCGCGAGCTCATTCTGGGCTCATACCGCCATACGATGGAGGCCCACCTGGGCTGGGTGCCTCCCGACGAGGCCTGGCTCGTGAACATGGGCAAGCCGCTGATCATTCAACTCAGAGGCTTCGCGAGCGACGAGAGTCAGGCCCTGTCCATGATGGAGACCTACCGCCAGCACAACGCCAGAACCCACGATGCCGCTCTCCGGCCGTTTCCAGGCATGGATGACACCCTGAGGCGGCTTCGGGCCGCCGGCTACCGACTCGGCGTCGTCACCAGCAAGCTGGGTGACATGGCGCTTCGCGGATTGGCGACCTGTGGCCTCAGCCTCGAGTGGTTCGATGCCTTCGTCACCGCTGACGACCCCGTTCCGCACAAGCCGGATCCGGGTCCGGTCACGCTGGCGCTGGATCGGGCGAGCGTCGGCGACGCCGGGCGGGCGCTCTTCGTCGGCGATGCGGTCTGGGATCTGATGGCGGGCCGCGCGGCCGGTACGTTGACCGCCGCCGCGCTGTGGGGACCGTTCGGAAGGGACGACCTCGAGGCCGGAGAGCCCGACTACTGGCTTGCCCGTCCCGCAGAAGTTGCCGAGCTGCTGCTCTAGCTAGGTCGCGACGGCCTTCTGTTTCGGTTTTGGCGAGGGCTTCCCATCTGCCGGACCGGTCGGTGCCGCGAAAGCTCCGCTCGGAATCGCCACCGCCATCGCCTCCCCGAGATTGTCGACCAGATGGAACGTCGTTTGCTCTCTAACGCGCTCGGGCAGCTCCTCAAGATCGCCCTCGTTGTCCCGCGGGAGAATGATCTCGCGGATGCCGGCCCGGTACGCGCCGAGCACCTTCTCCTTTACGCCGCCGATCGCACGGACCCGGCCGGTAAGGCTGATCTCTCCGGTCATCGCCACGTCGTGTCGGACGGGCCGACCGCAGAGAGCGCTCACCAGCGAGGCCGACATGGCGATACCGGCCGACGGCCCCTCCTTGGGCACGGCGCCCGCGGGCACGTGCACGTGAATCGAACGCATCTCGTCGTCCGGGATGCCGAGCTCATCGGCGTGACTGAGGGCGTACGTCAGTGCGGCCTGGGCGCTCTCCTTCATGACGTCCCCGAGGTGGCCGGTCAGTTGGAGCTCCTCCTTGCCCGCTCGCACGCTTGTCTCGACGACCATGATGTCGCCACCCGCCGGTGTATAGGACATGCCGGTCGCGACGCCGATCCTGTCCTGCTCCATCATCCGCTCCGGGTGGACCTTGGGCTGACCCAGGAGGTCCCGCAGGTCGTCGGCTCCGACGGTCACGCGCTCCGCCTCACCTGACGCGACCTTTCGCGCCGACTTTCGGGCGATCGCTCCGAGTTCGCGCTCGAGGTTGCGGACGCCCGCCTCCCGGGTGTAGCTGGTGATCACGTCTCGAATGGCCTCGTCCGAGACGGCGATCTGGTCTCTCTCGAGGCCGCTCAGCTCGACTTGGCGCGGCAGCAGAAAGCGCTTGGCGATCTCCAGCTTCTCGCCTTCCGTATAGCCCAGGAACTCGATCGCTTCCATCCGGTCGCGCAGGGGGCCGGGTATCTGATCCCAGAAGTTGGCCGTGGCGATGAAGAAGACGTCCGAGAGGTCGAACGGCACGCCCAGGTAGTGATCCACGAAGGCGTTGTTCTGCGCCGGATCCATCACTTCCATGAGGGCAGCCGACGGATCACCCTGGAACGAAACGCCCAGCTTGTCGACCTCGTCGAGGAGGAAGACGGGATTCCGGGTTCCGGCTCGCTTGAGGCCTTCGAGGATGCGGCCGGGCAGCGCGCCGACGTAGGTCCGCCGGTGACCCCTGATGTCCGCCTCGTCTCTGGCGCCGCCGAGTGAGACTCGCACGTATTTGCGGCCCATCGCCTCCGCGATGGACTTGGCGATCGATGTCTTGCCGACACCCGGTGGTCC
>JAUWDL010000123.1 GCA_030608825.1 Gemmatimonadales bacterium | reverse complement strand
TTCGGGATTTAGCGGGTCGCTGAACAACCCTGGCGGGTCAGCGACCTGCTAGAAGACCTCGAACTTGAGCCCCTTCAGGTAGCGGTCCGGTCGCTGTCTGATGTCCTTCGTGAGGAGGGCGATCTCTTCGGTGGCCGCCTGGATGTTCTCCATGGCGGCAGAGATCTTCAGGTAGAGCCCCTCGTCGTTGACCAACAGTCCCAGCGTGCCCTCGCCCTCGTCCATCTTGCGCGTGATCGAGGCCAGGGAATGGCTCGTGGAATCGAGGCCGGCCGAGGCGCTCTCGAGCCGCGTCGTGATCGAGTCGATCCGCGCGACGGTCGCCTCCAGGTCAGTGCTCTCCGTGGCCGACCTCAGCTGCGAGGAGACGGCGTTCAGGTTCACGACAAGCTCCCCGATCGTGCCGCTCTGATCCTCCATGAGTCGCTGAAGCTCGGTCATCGCGCCCGCGACGGCGGAGGACGTGGTCTGGATGTCTGCGATCATCTGATCCGAGAAAATCGCGGCCGCTCGAATCAGCAGATCGTCCGCCTTGTCGCCCAGCTCTCCAGCGATCGTCGAGATCTCGGCCCCCACGGAGAGCGAGATCGAGTCGCCGCTTGCCAGGACGGTGCCGGAAGCTCCGGGCAGCAGCACGATCATCTGGTTGCCCAGGAAACCCGCCGGTCGGATGAGAGCGCGGGTGTCATCCGGCAGGGGATCGGCGTAGCGAACCTCCAGCCGCAGGACGACGTGGTCCTCCTGTAGCTCCACCCCCCGCACCGAGCCCACGTCCACCCCCCGCAGGTAAACCCGCGCGCCGTTGGTGATCTGTTGGGCGTCCGCGGCGATCGCGTAGATCTCCAGGCCGCCGCCCCGGATGTCCCTGTCGCTGAGCCAGAACACGCCCCAGATGAGGAGCGCGGCCGATCCGAGCACCAGGAGGCCGACCCGCAGCTCGACCGCGCGGTTGGACCGAAGGCCGGGATCCCTCACATCGCCCCCGCGTATGCGGCGGCAGGATCCAGGAATCGCTGGATGCGCGGATCGGGCGTCGTCCTGAGCTCCTCCGGCGTTCCGATCGCCTGGATCACGCCGTCCGAGAGCACGGCGATTCGGTCGGCGAGGAAGAAGGCGGAATCCACGTCGTGGGTGACGATCACACTGGTGCTCCCGATCTCGCTCTTGAGTCGCGCGATGAGCTCGTTGATGTTCGACGCGTTGAGCGGGTCGAGCCCGGTCGTCGGCTCATCGTACAGGACGTATCGCTGGCGTCCTACCACCGCTCGCGCGAGCGCGACGCGCTTCTGCATTCCGCCGGAGAGCTCGGCCGGGAGAAGCGGAAGCACCTCCGGGCCGAGGTTGACGTGCTCGAGCGCCTCTCGCACCAGCTCGTTGCAGTTCACATCCCGCCGTCTGCAGTGGCCCTCTGGAAGCCCCAGCAGGATGTTGCCCTCGACGGTGAGCGAGTCGAAGAGGGCCGAGTTCTGAAAGACGTAGCTGATGCGGGAGCGGATCCGCCTGATGGTACGCCCGTCCGCCCGGGGCACGGAAATACCGTCCACCAGCACATCTCCCTCGTCCGGGTCGAAGAGCCCGACGATGTGCTTGAGCAGGACGCTCTTGCCCGTTCCGGACGGACCCATCACCACGACGCACTCGCCCTCGTTCACCACGAGGTCGACGCCGTCCAGCACCTGATTGCCACCCAGGTTCTTCCTGAGGGAGCGTATCTCGATCATGCGACCGCGTTATACACCGGAGCGAGGATCACGTCCAGCACCATGATCGCCACGATGATAGCGACCACGGCCGCCGTGGCCGTTCGGCCGACGCCGGCGGCGCCGCCTTCCGCCCGGAGCCCGATGTAGCAGGCCACGAAAGTGATCGTGAAGCCGAAGATCGGCGCCTTGACCAGCGAGAAGATCAGGGCCGCGGAATGGTAATAGCTGCGGGCGCCCTGCACGTACTCGGCCGTCGTCATCGGAAGTACGGAAACGGCGGTGAACCAGCCGGCGAAGATGCCGACGAAGTTGGCGATGATCACCAGCGGGATCATCGCGATGATCCCGCCCACCACGCGCGGCGCCACCAGCTCCACGACCGGATCCCGGCCGAGGGTGACGAGCGCGTCGATCTGATCGGTCACCTTCATCGTGCCCAGCTCGGCGCCGATCCCGGCTCCCGTCCGCCCGGCGATGACGATCGCCGTCAGAACCGGACCGAGCTCCGTCAGCATGCCGGCCACGACCCCGCTGCCGACAAGAGACATGGGCAGGGCGTTCGAGAGTTGGTAGCCCGTCTGCTGGGCGAGCAGCGAGCCGCTGAGGCCGCCGACGACGATGACGAGGGCGATGCCGTCCACGCCGATCCGCTTGGCGTGCCCCACCGCGGCCGGCCAGTAGCGCCGTATCTGCGGCAGGGCCGCCATCGTCGCGACCAGAAGGATCCCGAAGTGGCCCGCGTGCTGAACGGCCGCCAGCACCTTCCGCCCAACGCGCTGGAGCCACCCGCTGACGCTCATCGGTCGCTTCCGGTCACTAGCCCGCACGCCGGCGTCTGGTGCCGCCACGCGCCGGCGCCTGATCGGTCTCCGCCTCCTCCTCGTCCGGCGGGCGGATGGAGTCGACCCGCAGCCGGATCACCTCCCACAGTCGACCCATCCTCGCGGGATCGCGCCCGGCATCGCGCGCGAACTCGAACAGATCGTCCGCCGTCACGCCCTCCTCCGCCGCGATCACCGTCTCGAGGGAGTCCAGCTCGTGCTGTTGCGACCAGTACGGGAGGTTGATCGAGACCATCGAATCCTTCACGAGAACCAGCCGGGTCATGATCTCGACGTACACGGAGTCGTTGACCACTCGGTCATCCTCGGGTGCACCGGAGCATCCGTGAGCGGTGGCCGGAAGCAGCAACAACACGGCCGTGCGGGCGAAAGCCCGGGCCAAGCCCGATGGGCGCTCAGGAGAGACGCTCAAGGAGTGCCCGCAGCACCACGTAGAAGCTCTGCACCGAATCGATCTTCACCCGTTCGTCGGGCGAGTGGGGAAACTCGATCTGGGGCCCGAACGAGACCATGTCCATGCCGTCGTACTTCTCGCCGATGATGCCACACTCGAGCCCGGCGTGGATGGCGCCGACCTCCGGCTCGCCCAGGTGCTCCGCGTAGACCTCCTTGACCACGCCGAGCAGCCTCGAGCCAACGTCCGGCTCCCAGCCCGGGTACGCGTCCTCTTCCTCGGCCTCGGCACCCGCCAGCGAGCCAGCCGATCGGATTCGCTGTCTCAGTGCGCGAAGTGCCGATGCCACGGAGCTTCGGCTGCTGAGCAGGATATCGAGATCCCCGTTTCGTCGCGCGGCCACGGCCAGGTTGGTGCTCGTCTCGACGAGGCCCGGGATGTCCGGGCTCATCCGCACGACGCCGTGCGGCAGGGTGGTGAGGAGTGCCAGGCCGCGGCGGGTCGTCACCTCATCCCAAACCGTGGGAGGAGTGCTCACCTCCGTGACCTCGAAGGTCATGCCGGGATCCACGGTGCTCGACTCGTGGACGATGGTGTCGAGCTCCTCTTCCAGCCGACCTCGGAAGCGCGCCACCTCCTTTTCTCCCTTCAGCACGACGGTCGCCGACGCCTCGCGGGGGATCGCGTTGTGGGCGTTCCCTCCGCTCAGGTCGGCCACCCGAAACGGCTCCTCGAGCCACGCCGCGTAGAGAGCGCGTGAGAGCACCTTGATGGCGTTCGCCCGCTGAAGGTGGATGTCGACGCCGGAGTGGCCGCCTTTGAGTCCCTGAATCACGATATGAACCGCCGAGCCCTCGGCGCGCTCTTCGGCCATGGGCAGCTGCAGGTTGGTGTCTCCGCCCCCCGCGCACCCGATCGTGATGATGCCCTCCTCCTCCGAATCGAGGTTGAGGAGCTGACGGCCGGCCAGCATGTCGTCCCCGAGCCCGGCAGCGCCGGTCAGTCCGGTCTCCTCATCCACGGTGAACAGGAACTCAAGGGGGCCGTGCTCCGCCTCCTGGTCCTCCATGAGCGCCAACATCGCGGCCACGCCGATGCCGTTGTCCGATCCGAGGGTCGTTCCGTCCGCCTTGAGATACGCGCCGTCCTTGACCGGAGTGATGGCGTCCGTCTCGAAATCGTGCTCCACGTCGGAGTTCTTTTCCTGCACCATGTCCAGGTGGGACTGAAGGATCGTGGCGGCCGCGTTCTCGTGGCCGGGTGAGCCCGGCTTGCGGACGACCACGTTCCCGCTACCGTCCACTTTGGCCTCGAGGCCGTTGCGCTCGGCGACCCCGAGGACGTACTGGCGGATCTGGCCCTCGTCCTTCGAGGCACGCGGGATCTTGAGGATCTCGTCGAAGTGCGCCCACAGGGCGTGCGGCTCCCATTCCGATATGAACGACATCCGTGACCTCCTTCACGGTTCGTGTCTCATCGCGCTTCGCAGCCGCCCTTGTGGTCTCTGGCGTTTCCCACCCGTGCGTGGCAGCTTGCCCCACGATATCGCCGGACGGCACAACCGTCCATGAGTTCGTGGGATCGCGTGTTCCCGCCACCGGGCGGCGATCTTGACGGATCCAAACGGTGGACTCCCGACCGAAGGAGAGCGGATGAGCGATCGGAGCGACACGCCCTACGTCCCGGCCGACACCAGCATGGCCGAGCTCACCTTCAAGGCGTTGTTTCTGGGCGTCCTTATGGCCGTGGTGCTCGGAGCCGCGAACGCCTACATTGGTATGAAGGCGGGGCTTACGGTAGCTGCTACCTTCCCGGCCGCCGTCGTGGCCATGGCCGCGCTTCGACCTCTCAAGGGGACGATCCTGGAGGAGAACATCGCCCGCACCACGGCCTCCGTGGGCGAGGCTCTGGTGGCCGGCGCGATCTTCACCCTCCCGGCCTTCATCATCGCGGGAGCCTGGGAGGAGCTGCGCTACTGGGAGAGCACGATGATCATGCTTGTCGGGGGCGTGCTCGGCGTGCTCTTCGTGATCATGCTCAGACGGACGCTGGTCGTCGAGGCCGACCTGCCGTTTCCCGAGTCGGTCGCCGCGTCCGAGATCGTAAAGGCCGGACAGGGCGGTGATACGGGCGCCAAGTTCGTGTTCGTGGCGATGGGCCTCGCCGGGCTGTGGGAGCTGTTCAAGAACTCGAACGGCATCCAGATCATGCAGGAGCGCACGCAGGCCGTGTTTCAGTTCGGCCGCTCGCAGATGGAGGTGCTCGGCGAGAGGATCGAGTATACCGGCGGGATTCTGGTAGCCACGCCGGCGGCCTCTCCGGCGCTCATGGGCGTGGGGTACATCGTCGGCTACCGCGTCTCCGCCGTCCTTTTCAGCGGCGCCGTGAT
>JAUWDL010000127.1 GCA_030608825.1 Gemmatimonadales bacterium | reverse complement strand
GGCCGACGAGCGCTGCCCTCCCGTGTTTCCGTAGATCTCGTTGTCGTAGCAGATGTATAGGATGTTGTCGTCGCGCTCGGCCGCCGCGGAGATGGTGGCGATCCCGATGTCGTAGGTGCCCCCGTCGCCTGCCCAGCAGATCACCTGACCGGACTCCTCGTTCAGGTCACGGATGCAGGCCAGCCCGGAGGCGACCGCCGCGGCCGAGGCGAAGGTCGTGCATACCGTCGGCACGCCGTAGCTCGTCGTCGGGAAAGCCCCCGCCGTCACGGCGCCGCAGCAGGCCGGGATGGCGAGCGTGCAGGTATCCCCGACATCGGCCAGAGCGCGACCGAGCATGGTGAGACCCACGCTCATGCCGCAGCCGCCGCAGTTCGTGTTCCCGGCGCGGAGCAGGCACTCCTCGGTGCAGGGGATCGGCGCAGTCACGAACCCCTCCAGCCTGCCCAGGCCGATCTCCTCTTCCCGGCCGAGCTCGAGCTTGCCCAGGCCGATCTCCTCTTCCCGGCTGAGCTCGCGGTCTTCGCGGCCGACGTCACCATCCGACGATCCGGATCCGGGTCCGGCATTCATCGGCCCGCTCCATTTCCGTCGTCGATTCCCATCCAGACGGGCTTGCCCATCTCGTCCCGCTCGCGGAGATCGGCGACGACGTCATCGATCATGGAGGGGGTCACGTCGCCTCCGCACAGGCCCGTCAGGTAGCCCTGGATCAACAGTCGGTCGCCGTCTCCCTGGAAGACTGATCGCAACTCCTGCCAGAAGATGCCGCCCACGCCGGCGGCGTAGTTGCGGTCCAGCACCGCCATCTTCTTCGCGCTTCGGCACGCCTCCCTCACGGCCGCTTCCGGGAACGGACGGAACATCTTGATCTTGATCAGGCCGATCTTCTCGCCTTCATCCCGGCGGCGGCGCACGACCTCCCGCGCCGTAGTGGCGATCGTGCCCGATACCACGAGCACCTCCTCCGCGTCATCCGTGAAGAAGGTCTGAATCGCATCCCCGGGATCCCGGCCCATCCCTTCGATGAACGCGTAGCGGCATTCCTCGAAGACTTCGGGCACGCGCCCCATCGCCTCATCGATCTCCAACCTCTGCGACATGGCGACGTTGGGCCATACGAGACCGCCGAGCGTCGTCGGAGCCTCGTGCCGAAGGCGGTGCGGGAGGTCGAGATCCGGAAGGTAGCGATCCACCTCCTCCTGCTCGGGCAGCTCGGTCCCCATCTGCGTGTGCGACAGGATGAACGCGTCCAGCGCGACCAGGGCGGGCAGCAGGATCCGGCGATCTTCGGCCAGCCGGAACGCGAGCAGAGTCGTGTCGAGCACCTCCTGGTTGTCCTCGCAGTAGAACTGGATCCAGGGGAAGTCCCGCAGCATCAGGGTGTCGCTCTGGTCCGCCCAGATGTTCCAGGGCGGCCCCAGGGTCCGGTTGACCGCCACCATGACGATCGGCAGCCGATAGAAACCGGCCACCATGATGTTCTCGACCATGTAGGCGATCCCGTTTGAAGAGCTGGCGGTGAACGCCCTCGCGCCGGCCAGCGAGGCGCCGATCGACACGCCCATCGCGCTGTGCTCGCTCTCGACCGGAACCACGCGCGTCTTCGAGAACGGGAACTTCGCGACGTACTCGACGATCTCCGTCTGCGGCGTGATCGGGTAGATGCCGCAGGTCGCACCGCGCGCGTGCCGGTTCGCCTCGGCGGCTACGCTGAGGGCGTATCCGGCGGCGTGGTTACCCGTAACCAGTTCGGCAGGCATCTAGATGCTCCTAAGGGTGGCTAATGGGTGGCTCATAGGTGACTCACAGGTGGCTCATCAGGATCACGTTTCGCGGGCACTCCGTGACGCAGACGCCGCAGCCCTTGCAGTAGGCATAGTCGAACACGAGATCGTGGCCGACCCGCTTGAGCACCCCCTCCGGGCAGTATGTCACGCAGAGATCGCACTCGTTGCAGACGCCGCAGGAGAGGCAGCGCTTCGCCTCCGCCGCATCCGTCAGACCCGTGTGGATCTCATCGAAGGTGGAGCGACGCAGCTCCGGCGCGACCGCATCTCCCTCGGAGACGGCCAGCCTCTCGAACAGGTGGAGCCGCATGGCGTCGGCTCGAATGACATCGTCGTGCCAGACGTCGACGTCCCGCCGAGCCGCCGCGTGCTCCGTAATCGTCAGATGCTCGCCGCTGAGAGCCGTGTGTATCTGGAAAGCCGACCTCCGTCCGCTTCCGATGGCGCCCGCCACGGTCCCGTCGTTGGTGGCCAGATCCCCGACCGCGAAGACGGGCGTCTCGAGCAGGCCGAGCAGCCGCTCCCCCTCGCGCACCTCCGTGCCCTCCGGGAAGACGCTCATGTCGGGTGACTGCCCCAAGGCAAGGATCACCCGGTGGCAGGGGATCTCGAAGTCCGAGCCCTGGATCTCGACGGGCCGCCTCCGTCCCGACTCGTCCGGCTCGCCCAGCTCCATGCGGCGGCAGACGAGGTGGTAAGTGCGCCGTCGTCTTCCGCCTAGCGCGCCAGCTCCGCCAGCTCCATCGGACTCGTCGGGCCGAAGGATGATCGGCTGGGTGAGAAAGTCGATCGGGACCCCCTCCTCCAGTGCCTCGTCGATCTCCTCTCGGATCGCGGGCATCTCGTTCCGCGTCCGCCGATACACGACCCGTACGCTGCTGGCTCCCAGCCGGAGCGCCGACCGTGCGGCGTCCATGGCCGTGTTTCCCCCGCCGACGACGACCACGTCCTCCCCATCCACGCGCACCTCGTTTCGGTGCGTGCGATCGAGGAAGTCGATCCCCTGCTCCACCGCGTCGCTGTCGCCGACCCCCAGCCGCAGCCCGCGGAGCTCCTGGAGCCCGGTCGCCACGAGCACGGCGTCGACGCGGCGCGTCACGTCGAGGAGCGTGGGCCGATCGATCGGATGTTCGGTCACCACTCGGACGCCGAGACCGAGGATGCGGCCTATCTCCCGGTCCAGCGCATCCTCGGGAAGTCTGAACTCCGGAATGCCTGTTCGCAGGAGCCCGCCGATCTCCGAACCCGACTCGTAGATCGTCACGCCGTAGCCCAACCGGGCCAGCTGATACGCCGCCGAGAGCCCGGCCGGCCCCGAGCCGACGACGGCGACCTTCTCTCCCCGGCTCGCCAGCGGCTCGACCGCGGCCTGTCCCGTATCTCCCGCGAGGCGCTCGAGCTGGCGCACGTTCACGGCGCCGTCCAGCTCTACACGGTTGCAGGAATCCATGCACGGCGCCGGGCAGACCCGCCCGCAGATCGACGGAAAGGGCGTCGTACGAAGCAGAATCTCGAGAGCTCCGTCCGTGTCATCCCGGGCGAGCGCATGCAGGAAGCCCTGCACGTCGTTGCCCGCCGGGCACACGTGATTGCACGGCGGGACGAACTGCTGCCGCTTCGGCTGCTCCGTGGCCCACTGGCCGGTCTTGATCCCCGGCAGCCCGCCGCCTGCCCCCTCCAGGAAGCTGGGCGCCCGCTCGGTGGCCAGGAACGGCGAGGCCGCCGCGCCACCCTCTTTCTCACCCGCCTCGTCGGCCGGTTCCGTCACGCCCGGCAGCTCCGCACAGCGCACGCGTTCGAAGGCTTCGGCGGCCGCGGTCTCGTTCCCGCCCCCGAAGCCCAGGTGCTCCAGAGCGGCGTGGATCTCCTCGAGAGGAATCCCGAGCACCGAACTGACGGCGCCCGCGAGCGCCGTGTTCACGATCGGCACGCTCCGCGTCCCCAGCTTGTTGTCGCGCGCGATCGACGTGGCGTCCACCGTCGCCACGCGGTTCTGGGGGTATCGGTCGGCGAAGCTCTCCGGCCGCTCGTCCGTGTTGATCAGGATCCAGCCTCCCGGATCGAGGCCGTCCGCGACCGCCGGGCCGATGAGGGTCGGATCGAGGACGATCACGTGATCCGGCGCGTAGATGAGGTTCCGGTTGGCGATCGCCTCGTCGTCGTAGCGGCAGAACGCCTGCAATGGCGCGCCGGACCGCTCCGCGGCGTACAAACCGAACGCCTGCACGGATTGGCCCTGGAGGAAGCGGGAGGTGGCGATGATCTTCGCCAGCGTCACCCCACCCTGGCCCCCGCGCCCGTGTATTCGAATCTCGACCATCGAGAGGATCTCTCCTTGCCTACGGAACGGCTCCGGCAACCTGCTACAAAGCTAGAAGGGGCTGTCGGATAGGTCTGTAGGGCGGATTTCGCGACGAGATGTGGTGGAATCTCCCGCAGGATGCCTCAGCGGGGGGAAGCCTCCGCAAGAATGGTCAAAGTCGACGAATACGGTACGCCCATGACGGCGCCAGCAGGGTCGTGAACGGCACGAGCACCCAGACGCGGCCCCGGAGGATGTCGTAATCGGCGAGCAGCGTCTCCCAGGAGTTGCCAAACAGGAAATGGCCGGCGAGAAACTCGAAGGCAACGGCGAGGAGTACCCACACGATCCCGACGGCAAGGGCGTCGCGGCGCGAAGCCGGACCGATCCAGCCGAGGCTGACGACCGCCACGGCCAGGATCACGACGCAGAAGATCAGGGTGCTGATCACGTGCCCTGCCTGCTCGCCGACGGCGGGCCTGATGAACGCCTCGCGAACCGCCCCGTTCAGAATGGCCAGGAAACCCAGGAGGAACCAGATGATCGTCGCTCGGAGTAGCATGGGTGCCGTCCCTTCGACGTCGCTAGCTGAGGGGCCGTGGAGCCAGGATCGGCAGGTACGCCCGCCACGGCCCGACCTCCGCATCCAGCTGCTTGGCCATCACCCGCGCGATCTGCGCGATGTGGCCCAGGTCGTGAACCATCCAGGTCGAGAGCAGCTCGCCGAGAGACACGACGCCGAGGTCGGGATGAAGGCCCGTCCGGCCGAAGTCCACCGGCGTGAGCTCGAGTCCCTCGAGGATATCCAGGCTCTCTGCTCTCAACCGCTCGAACTCGGCGAGGAGATCCTCGAGGCTCTTGCCGCGCGATTCCTCGTACTGCGCGAAGCGGTCGAAGGGCTCGAACGCCTTCGTTTCTCCGTGCTCCAGGATGATCCGCAGGCGAGGGATCCAGTCGGCACGCTCCCCATGAACGAGATGGCCCAGGATGTCGTAGGGGCTCCATGTGTCCTCCCCCTCGCTGCCCTGCTCCAGCTCCTCCGGGACTCCCTCCAGCATCGCTCGTAGCACTTCGGGCGTCCGCCCCAGGACCGCGATCGCCGACTCCAGACTTATCTCCATCGCGCCCT
>JAUWDL010000351.1 GCA_030608825.1 Gemmatimonadales bacterium | reverse complement strand
CGACGCTGGAGTCGATCGCCTCCATCGCGCCCGGCGACTACGTCGTCCACCTCGACCACGGGATCGGCCGCTACCTGGGACTCGAGCGGGTGGAAGTGGGCGGAGAGGCCATCGAGACCCTCAAGGTGCAGTACGCGGATGGGGAGATCCTCAGGGTTCCGCACTACCGACTGGATCTGATGGAGCGCTGGACGGCCGCGGACGGGGATGAGGACGTTCACCCGCCGCGTGTCCACAAGCTCGGCGGAAAACGCTGGAAGCACCTCAAGCGCAAGACGATAGAGCAGATCCAGAGAATGGCGGCCGAGCTTCTCGAGCTCTACGCCCACCGTACCGTCGTCTCCGGGCATGGCTTCCCCCCGGAGACGAGTTGGCAGCGCGAGATGGAATCGGCGTTCCTCTACGAGGAGACGCCAGACCAGCTGAGTGCGTGGGAGGACGTCCGGCGTGACATGGAGGAGCCGCGACCGATGGAGCGACTGATCTGTGGAGACGTCGGCTTCGGCAAGACCGAGATCGCCATGCGGGCGGCGTTCAAGGCGGTGCAGGACGGGAAGCAGGTCGCCGTGCTGGCCCCGACGACCGTGCTGTCCGAGCAGCATCTCCACACATTCCGCGAGCGGTTCGCCAGCTTCCCGGTGCGGATCGAGGCTCTGTCGCGCTTTCGCTCGCGCGCCGAGCAGCGGGAGGTTCTGGCGGGGATCGAGTCGGGCAGCGTCGACGTCGTCGTCGGCACGCACCGTCTGCTGTCGGCGGATGTCCGCTTCCGCGACCTGGGACTCCTCGTGGTCGACGAGGAGCAGCGCTTCGGCGTGCGTCACAAGGAACGCCTCAAAGAGCTGAAGCGTTCGATCGACGTGCTCACGATGACTGCGACTCCGATCCCGCGAACCCTCCAGATGTCGCTCGGGAAGCTGCGGGATCTGTCACTCATCGAGACGCCGCCCCGGGATCGCATGCCGATCATCACCCACGTCCTGCCCTGGCACGACGGCATCATCCTGGAGGCGATGCAACGCGAGCTGGACCGCGGTGGACAGGTCTTCTTCGTGCACAACCGGGTCGAGACCATCGAGGTTCTCGCCGAGCGCGTGCGCCGGCTCGTGCCGGACGCGTTGGTCGCCGTCGCCCACGGGCAGATGCCCGAGGGAGACCTGGAGTCGGTGATGAGGGCCTTGATGGACGGCCGTCTCGACGTCCTCGTCTGTACGTCGATCATCGAGAACGGGCTGGACGTTCCCAACGCCAACACGATGATCGTGCATCAGGCGGACCGCTTCGGCCTGGCGCAGCTCTACCAGCTCCGCGGCCGCGTCGGGCGTTCCCACCACCGGGCGTACTGCTACCTCCTGGTGCCGAGCAACGTCGCTCCCGACGGGGAGCGACGGCTCCGGATCCTGGAGCACCACACGGAGCTCGGGTCCGGCTACCGCGTGGCGCTTCGGGATCTTCAGCTGCGCGGCGCCGGTAATCTCCTGGGGACGGATCAGTCCGGCTTCGCGCAGGCCGTGGGACTGGATGTCTACCAGCGGCTCCTCCAGGGCACGGTGCGTCGGCTGAAGGGAGAGGGCGACCCGGAGAAGGCGGCGAAGACGCAGATAGCCGTAGAGGGAGAGGCGTATCTTCCGGATGACTACATCCTGGATGCGGAGCAGAAGATGCACCTGTACCGGCGCATCTCGCGGATCGAGGAGCTGGGCGAGGTGGATGAGCTCGAGTCCGAGCTGCGGGACCGGTTCGGCCCGCTTCCGGAAGCCGCTGTCCGACTCCTTGGATCGATCCGTCTGAAGCTCCTGGCGCATGCCCTCGGCGTCGAGTGGATACGTGTGGGAGAGAGTACGGCGAGGGTCGTCTTCGAGGAGAGCGCGGTGCCGCGGCTGACGGTTCTCAGGGACGCGTTCGCGGACCGGCAGCTCCACGTTGAAGTGCGCCGGCCGCAGCCCTTATCCTTGGTGCTGAACAAGGGCGGGGCGGAGCCGCTGATGGAGACCCTGACGGAGGCGCTGGCCTTGCTGGCGACGCCGGATGCCAAACCCCTTTTGACGGCGTAAGACGAGATGTTCGAACGAGTGGCACGAGAGTTGGTTACGGCGGGCGGTTGGCGGATCGCGGCGACCGTCACCCTGATCGCAACGGCGGTCGCCTGTTCCGGTGGCTCACCGCCGGAGACCGGCCCGAGCTCCGGCCGCACGGACGAGCCTGGGGACGCCGCAGCGGCTCAGGGGGAGATCGACCAGCCGGCGCAGCAGGTCGCCGAGCCGGAGCCGGAGATCGCGCCGCCGGAGGCCGTCGAGGCTCAGCCGGAGACACCGGAGACCCAGGCTCCGGCCGGCTTTCCGATCACCGACGCCTTCGGAGCCCTGAGTTTCGGAGCCCCGACTGATACGACCGGGCAACCGGGTGATGCGGGAGTCGCGGAGACACCTCCGGACGATCGAACTCAAACGGTGGGAGATCTCTTCTCGGGGTCCGGGCTGGAGACGTTGGGGGGAGAAGACCGGCCGAGCAACGAGGGCGACCTGTTCGAAGACGCGGCCGACGCGGAGCAGGGGCCCGGATTCGGCCTGCCATCCGATCCGGTCGCACCTCCGCCGACCTCGGCGATGCCACCGGCCGTCGATTCCCTGGAGCTCGTCGACCGAATCGTCGCGATCGTGGGCGACACGGCCATCCTTATGAGCGAGGTTCGAGAGAAGGTCTTCCAGATGCGGGCGCAGGGGATGGAGATGCCTACCGATCCTGCCGGTCAGGATTCCCTGGCTTT
>JAUWDL010000139.1 GCA_030608825.1 Gemmatimonadales bacterium | reverse complement strand
ACGGTCATCTCGACCTACTGCTGGCGGGGAATTTCGACGGCGTCAAGCCGGAGCTCGGCCGTATGAGTGCAAGCCATGGCCTGGTCCTGCGGGGCGATGGAACGGGCGGCTTCCAGCCGGTTCACGGGGCGGAGAGCGGCTTCCTCGTCCCCGGCCAGGCACGGGACATTCAGCGAATTCGAACGGCCCGAGACGACCTCTACTTCGTGACCCGTAACGACGATCGGCCTCTCGTCTTCGGCCCGGCCGGAACACCGAGGTTCTAAGGCCGCTTCGTCGTGATGACGATCACCCCGTTGGCGCCTCGCACGCCGTATATCGCCGTGTCGGCGGGATCCTTGAGCACCTTGATGGACTCGATGTCGTACGGATTTATCCCGACCAGGGCTCCACCCGGTCCCGGCTGGATCGGAATGCCATCGATCACATACAGCGGCTCGCTATCGCCCCGGAGCGATGTTTGGCCGCGAATGCGAACCTTGATGCCGTCGGGGGTCCGCCAGACGTCGACGCCGGCGATCCGGCCCGCAAGTATCTCTTCGATCGGCTCGCCGGGATGGCGTTCGATGTCCTCGGCGGTCACGGTGTTGGGGTCTCGCGGAGCCCGCTCCGCAGCATCCGGCTCGGAAGCATCCGCGGCTTCACTCCCGTTGCTTCCGCCATGGGCGCAGCCGTGCAGGAGTCCGACGAGCGCGCCCAGCGCCAGGGTGGCGCGGGCCAATCGTGCGGGCGAGGACATTGGGCACCTCGGGGATCGAAGGTCGCGAGGGCTCGTAGCCGAGCCCAAACTAGCGAGGATAGGATACCCTCCGGGGGAGGGAATCGGTCCGCCGGCGCGGGGAGTGAGCCCGGGAGCGAGACGGATGTCGTCGAAAAACGGAGAGGAACGATGAGTATGTGGCTGAGCTGCCGGACTCTGCCCTTCAGACTCGCGGTGGCGGGAGCGATGCTCGGCGCGGCGGCTCCGGCCACCGCACAGGACCAGCTCCACGTCACTTCACCGGATGGTCGCAACGAGGTCACGGTCGTGATCCGCGGCGGCCGGATCCATTACAGCTTGCAACGCGACGATCGGGCCGTGATCCAGCCGTCCCGACTCGGGTTCGAGTTCCGGAACGAGCCGCCGTTGGGCGACAGGATGCGGGTAGCGAGCACAGCGACGAACAGCGTTGACGAGACCTGGACGCAGTCGTGGGGCGAAGTGAGAGAGGTGCGGGATCAGCACAACGAGCTGCGCATCTCCCTCGCGGAAGAGGGGGCTCCGGGCCGGCAGCTCGTCGTGGTGTTCCGTGTCTTCAATGACGGCGTGGGCTTCCGGTACGAGCTTCCGGAGCAGCCCGGCCTCGCAGAGTTCGAGATCACGGGCGAGCTGACCGAGTTCGTGATGGCGGACGACGCGCGGGCCTGGTGGATTCCGGCGTTCCAGCGGCCCCGCTACGAGCACCTGTTCCGCTCGTCGCCGGTGAGCACCCTGGATACGGTGCAAACCCCCCTCACAATGGAGTTTCGGGACGGGCTGCACGTCGTGATCCACGAGGCAGATCTCGTCGACTACGCTGGCCTGACTCTGGTCGGCAGCCGCGAGCGGAACCGGACGCTGCGCGCGTACCTCGCGCCGTGGGCCGACGGCGTGAAGGTCCGAGGCCGCACGCCGTTCCAGACACCGTGGCGCACGATCCAGCTGGCGGACGACGCGGCCGGGCTGTCGCCGTCGGTCTTGGGCCTGAATCTGAACCCACCGAACGCGCTCGACGACGTGAGTTGGATCCGGCCGATGAAGTACGTCGGCATCTGGTGGGGCATGCACATCGGGACCATGACGTGGAGCTCGGGACCCAAACATGGGGCGACGACCGCGAACACCAAGAAGTACATCGACTTCGCGGCCGAGAACGGGTTCGGCGGCGTGCTGGTGGAGGGGTGGAACGTAGGATGGGACGGGAGCTGGATCGAAAACGGGGACCTGTTCTCGTTCACCGAGCCGTATGCCGACTACGATCTGCCGGCGCTGGCCGCCTACGCGCGGGATCGGCACGTGGGGTTGATCGGGCACCACGAGACCTCGATGGGGATCGAGAACTACGAAGGGCAGCTCGAAGCCGGATTCGACCTGTTCGAGGGACTCGGGATCCGGGCCGTGAAGACGGGATACGTGGGAGACGAGACCTCCCACGGACATGCACACCACGGACAGTACATGGTGCGTCACTGGAGAAAGGTGATCGAGTCGGCAGCCCGCCACCGCATCATGCTCGACGTCCACGAGCCGATACATGACACGGGAGAGCGTCGCACCTTTCCGAACATGATGACGCGCGAAGGGGCCAGGGGTCAGGAATTCAACGCCTGGGCCGGTGATGGCGGCAATCCACCGGAGCACGAGACGATCCTCTTCTTCACGCGCATGTTGGCCGGGCCCATGGACTTCACGCCCGGCGTGTTCGACCTCCTGATCAAGAGCGTAACCGGCACGCCCCGTACTCCCGAGGAGTCGCGGGTGCGCACGACGCTTGCGAAGCAGCTCGCGCTCTACGTGGTGCTCTACTCGCCGCTCCAAATGGCGGCGGACCTGCCCGAGAACTACGAGAACCAGCCCGCCTTCCAGTTCATCCGGGACGTTGAGGTGGATTGGGGGAAGACGCGCGTCCTGGACGGGAAGATCGGCGAATATGTCGTGGTCGCTCGACAGGAGCGGGATGGCGATGACTGGTTCGTGGGCGCCATCTCGGACGAGGAGGCGCGCACGCTGGAGGTCCCGCTCTGGTTCCTGCCGCTGGGCCGGAGCTACGTGGCGGAGATCTACGCGGATGGACCGGGAGCCCACTGGCGGGACAACCCGTTCCCGGTCAAGATTTCGACTCGACCCGTCGACGCCCGTTCACGTTTAACGCTGCGCCTCGCCCCCGGAGGTGGACAGGCGATCCGGATCCGGCCGCTGAACTAGGAGGACTCCCAGCTGAGCCCCATGCGTAGGATCACGACGGCGTGCGCTCTGGTCGTCATCGCCGGCGTCCCAGCGGTGACGGGCTGTGGCGGCGAGGATTCCCGAGCGCTCTTCGAACTGCTGCGGCCCGAGGCGACCGGCGTCACGTTCGTCAACGAGCTGCCGGAAGACCCCGAGTTCAACGTCATCGATTATCTCAACTACTACAACGGTGGCGGGGTCGCCGTCGGCGACGTCGACAACAACGGCCTGCCGGATCTCTACTTCACCTCCAACCTGGGTCCGAACCGGCTCTATCTCAATAAAGGGAATTACCGATTCGAGGAGATCACCGAGCGGGCGGGCGTGGCCGGAAGCGGTGGTTGGACGACCGGCGCCACGATGGCGGATGTGAACGGGGACGGCCACATCGACATCTACGTGTCGGCCGTCAGTCACCTCACCATGCGCGGAAGCAACATTCTCTACATCAACAACGGCGACGTCAGCTTCACCGATATGACCGAGGCCTACGGGCTCGGTCATACCGGTTACTCGACCCAGGCCGCCTTCTTCGACTACGACCTCGACGGCGACCTCGATATGTACCTCCTGAATCACTCGACCCACGCCGAGCGCGGCAGCGTCTTCCGCCCCCAGCGCGGGGAACACCATCCGAGGGCAGGTGACCGCCTCTTCCGGAACGACGGCGAGCGCTTCGTGGATGTGACCGCCGGGGCGGGCATCTACGGTACGGTCGAGGGGTACGGCCTCGGCGTCGTCGTGAGCGACCTGGACCTCGACGGCTGTCCCGACCTGTTCGTGGCCAACGACTTCCAGGAGAACGACTTTCTCTATTACAACAACTGCGACGGCACCTTCACCGAGTCGATTGCCACATCCCTGGGGCACACGACCCGTTCCTCGATGGGTGTCGATGCCGCCGACTTCAACAACGACGGCAGGCCGGACGTCATGGTCCTCGACATGCTTCCGGAGCGAGAGGAGATCCTGAAGACCTCGGCCAACGCCGAGAGCTTCGCGATCGAGGACCGGAAGCTCGAAGCCGGCTATCACCCTCAATACGCACGAAACACGCTCCAACTCAACCGCGGCCAGCGCCGGTTCAGCGAGATCGGCTACCTGGCCGGCGTCCACGCGACCGATTGGAGCTGGGCCCCCCTCTTCGCAGACCTCGACAACGACGGCGACAAGGACCTGTTCGTTACGAACGGCATCTATCGTCGGCTGAACGACCTCGACTACTACGACTATGTGCGCGGCGCGGCCGTCCAGGCCTCGCTCATGGATGGAATCACGGAGGAGGACCTCGCGCTGCTGGGCAAGATGCCCCAGGTCCCCATCGGCAACTACGCGTTTCGCAACAACGGTGACCTCACGTTCACGAACTCGGCCGATGCCTGGGGCCTGGCGCAGCCCGGCTTCTCAACCGGGGCGGCCTACGCCGACCTGAACAACAGCGGCGCGCTCGATCTGGTCGTGAACGACATCAACGCGTCCGCATCGATATACCGTAACCGGGCTCGCGAGATCAGCGAACATCATTACCTCGCGGTGGTCCTGCGGGGTGCCGGAGCCAACACGGCAGGAATCGGCGCGAAGGTGATGATCAGGCACGGCGACGTGCTGCAGCTCCTGGAGCAGATGCCGACCCGCGGCTTCCAGTCGTCCGTCGATCCCCGCCTGCATTTTGGGTTGGGTCCCGCCGAGCGGGTCGATTCCCTGGTCGTCATCTGGCCGGATCGGCGTTATCAGGTGCTGACCGATCTCGCGGCCGACCAGCAGATCACGCTCTCACAGGGCGACGCCGAAGGGAGGTATGCGTATCCGGAGGAGCAGGCAGAGACGACGGCACGCGAACCGGCGCCCGTGGCAGCCGACGCGCGGCTCTTCGTCGATGTGACCGCCGAGACCGGCATCGAGTTCACGCAC
>JAUWDL010000155.1 GCA_030608825.1 Gemmatimonadales bacterium | reverse complement strand
ATCTCGGCGTTTGTCTTCGGCTCGGCTTCCTGCGGCGTACCGATGTACGCCTCGGGCGCCTCGCCTCGACAGCCTGGGCACCGACGAGCCGCGCAGCGGATCGTTGGTCCTGTGGCATTTCTCTTCGGCGTTTCGACTAGCGGAACGAGCGACTGGCGGACAAAGCGACTAGCGGAACGAACGGGCTGGAACGAACGGGCTGAAACGAACGAGCTGATAGATGGCGAAGAGGCAGATCGGTTTCATCAAGCTGCAGATACCGGCGGGGCAAGCGAATCCGGCGCCGCCCGTGGGGCCGGCGCTGGGACAGCACGGCGTCAACATCATGGAGTTCTGCAAGCAGTTCAACTCCAAGACGGCGGCTCAGAGCGGGACGCTCATTCCGGTCGAGATCAAGGTCTTTGCCGACCGGAGCTTCACCTTTATCACGAAGACGCCCCCGGCGTCCGAGCTGCTCAAGAAGGAGGCGGGCGTCCCTTCGGGCTCACCGGAGCCGAACCGGGAGAAGGTTGCCACCGTCACGCGTGATCAACTCCGCAAGATCGCGGAGATCAAGATGGAGGATCTCAACGCGAACGATTTGGATGCGGCAGTTCAGATGATCGCCGGTACGGCCCGATCAATGGGGATCGAGGTGGCGGACTGATGGCGGGCCGGGGGAAGAAGTACAGAGATGCGGTCGGGACGGTCGAGCCGGGCTCGAAGCTGGAGCCACCAGCCGCGATCGAGAAGGTGAAGCAGATGGCGTTCGCCGGGTTCGATGAGACGGTGGAGGTCGTCTTCCGGCTCGGTGTCGACCCCAGGAAGGCCGACCAGATTGTCCGCGGAACCGTCGTCCTGCCGGCGGGAACCGGGCGCACGGTGCGGATCCTCGTTCTGGCCCAGGGCGATCCGGCACGCGAGGCGGAAGAGGCGGGCGCGGACTACGTCGGGACGGAGTATATGGAGAAGATCGAGGGCGGTTGGCTGGACTTCGATGTGGCCATCGCAACGCCCGACCTGATGAAGGAGGTGGGCAAGCTGGGCCGCGTCCTCGGTCCACGGGGCCTGATGCCGACGCCGAAAGCCGGCACGGTGACCATGGATGTCGGTCGCGCGGTGGGTGAGGCGAAGGCGGGCAAGATCGAGTTCCGGGTAGATCGGACCGGCAACGTCCACGCGCCGATCGGCAAGGTGAGCTTCGAGGCCGGCAAGCTGATGGAGAACTTCGACGCGATCGCGGACGCGATCGTCCGTAACAAGCCATCGGCTGCCAAGGGCACGTACGTGAAGAGCGTGACGGTCAGCTCGACAATGGGACCGGGCGTCTCCATCGACCCGAACCTTTTCCGTCGCGCCAGGTAGCATCGGAGCCGCTGGCGCAGAGGGGGCATAGAGCAGCATGCGATTCGAGGAGAAGCAGCAGGTCACCGAGGAGCTGGCGACGCGACTGCGTGACGCCGACACGATATTCCTGACCGACTTCACCGGTTTGGATGTGAAGCAGATCACGGAGTTCCGGGCGAAGGTGCGCGACGGAGGGTTGGAATACAGGGTGGTCAAGAACACCCTGACCCGGCGTGCCATCGAGGGACTCGAGCTCGACGCGCTGGCCGAGCATCTGGTCGGGCCCACGGCCCTTCTACTGGGCGGGAACGACCCGGTGACGCCGGCCAAGATAATCCGCGATTTCGCCAAGGAGCATGACAGCCGACCCGTCGTGAAGATCGCGCTGGTCGAGCGTCAGATCGTAACACCTGGCAACGTCAAGGCGATGGCCGACCTGCCGTCGCGCGAGGAGCTCCTGGGGAGTATCGCGGGCGCTTTGACGGGATCCGTTGCTGGTATGGTGGGTGTTCTAAGCGGATTGATCCGCGACGTGATGTACATGATCGAGGGGGTCGCCAAGGTGCAGGCGGCCGGGGACACAGAGCCCGGGGACACAGAGCAGGGAGCCAACTAGATGAGCAAGGTCGACGAGCTGCTGGATGCGATTGGATCGCTCACCGTCCTCGAGGCGGCGGAGCTCAAGGAGAAGATGGAGGAGACGTTCGGTGTGTCGGCGGCGGCCCCCGTGGCTGCGGTCATGCCGGGTGCCGCCGGAGGAGGCGCGGTCGAGGAGGAACAGACCGAGTTCGACGTCGTCCTCACTGGAGTCGGAGACAAGAAGATCCAGGTGATCAAGGTCGTCCGCGAGGTCACCAGCCTCGGTCTCAAGGAGGCGAAGCAGGTGGTGGATAACGCCCCCGGACCCGTCAAAGAGGCGGTGAGCAAGGAGGAGGCGGAGACCATCAAGGCCAAGCTGGAGGAACAAGGCGCGGCCGCGGAGATCAAGTAGCCCAGCGAGGAGGCCGACTGGGCTCGCCATTGCACTTCATAGGTCCTGAAACGTCCTCGGTCGGTACCTCGGCGAATGGCGCCGGGGTCTCGGCCTACGTGTGTCCGGTGATGGCGGGCTCCGTTCCGCGCCATCGCACCAGGACCGCTCGCCCCATCTAAACGTCAGGAGACTCGACGTTGTCGAAGCAAGCGAAATCGGTGGTGTCGTTCTCGAAACTGCGGTCGTCCATGCCGATGCCGCACTTTCTGGATGTCCAGCTGCAGGCTTTCGAACGACTCGTGCAGAGCGATCAGAGCGCCGACGAGCGGCAGGATCTCGGCTTGGAGCGGGTATTCAACGAGATCTTCCCGATCACGGATGTGAACGAGAACTTCTCGCTCGAGTTCGTCGGCTACGGGCTCGGTGAGCCCAAGTACAAGGTCGAAGAGTGCATAGAGCGGGACATGACCTACGCGGCCCCGCTCAAGGCCACTCTCCGCCTCATCATGTACGAGACGCTGGGAGACGGCGAGAAGCGGCCGCGCGACATCCTGGAGAAGGAGGTCTATCTCGGCGACCTGCCCCTGCTAACCGAGCAGGGGACGTTCGTGGTGAACGGCGCGGAGCGGGTCATCGTCAGCCAGCTTCACCGTTCTCCGGGGGTCGTGTTCGAGGAGACGATCCACCCGAACGGCACCCGCCTGTTCAGCGCCCGGATCATCCCCTTCCGCGGCTCGTGGGTGGAGTTCACGCTCGACATCCACGACGTCATATACGTCCACATCGACAAGAAGAAGAAGTTCCCGGCCACAGCGCTTCTGCGCGCGTTTGGCCACGGAACGAACGGAGACGTCCTCGACCTCTTCTATGATGTGCGGGAGTTCGACATCACCGTTCCCGTCGAGGAGGGCGGCCCGCGGCGTGAGGTTCTCGGGACATTGCTCGCCGAGAGTATCCCGAACTCCGAGTTCGAGGGTGAGAAGGTCTCCTTCGAGCTCAACGGCTCGGATCTCGAGGAAACCGAACCGGTCTACCTCGCCGACGGCGTGGACCACCCCGAGTCCGGCGCGCGTCTGGCGGCCCCGGGCGACCGGCTGGACGACACGCTCTTCCGACGGTTCACTGCCGCCGGAGTGGCGGAAGTCGAGGTCTTCGATGATGAGGAGGCTTTTCTCGCCCGCCGCGGCGACGAGATCACGGAAGAGCTGATCGAAAGACTGGAGCGAGCCGGGATCGGTCGAGTCATGGCATACTCGAGCGCGGCATTCATCCCGATGCGGGGATCGTTCGCGGACCTCGTGATGCGTCGCGACTGGAGCCAGAACCCGCAAGTCGCGGCCGATGTGGTGGATGCCTCGACGGGAGAGGTCCTGCACGAGGCGGGTGAGCCGTTCACGGAAGAGCTGTTCGCGAAACTGAGGGAGAGCCGCGTACGAGAGGTCCTCATCTTCACTGGAGGACCGCGCGGCGAGTCCCCGCTCATCAAGAACACGCTCGCCAAGGATCCAACCGACGGCGAGGCGGCCGCGCTGCATTCCATCTACTCACTGGTGCGTCCGGGCGAGGCCCCCAACCTGGAGACCGCCCGTGGCGCGCTCGATCGCCTCTTCTTCAACCCCAAGCGGTACGACCTGGGTAGAGTCGGGCGCCACAAGGTCAACCAACGGCTGAAGGACGTTTATCGCCTGCTGGACTTCGAACTGCCGAGCGAGGATACGGCGGTGCTGACCCCTCACGATTTCGTGGCGATCCTCAGATACCTGGTCGAGCTCCACGAGGGTCGTGGCTACACCGATGACATCGATCATCTGGGCAACCGGCGAGTGCGCTCGATCGGCGAGCTAATCGCGAACCAGTTCTCGGTCGGCCTCTCGCGAATGGCTCGTCTCGTTCGAGAGCGGATGTCGATCAACAGCGATCCGGAGAAGCTCTCGATCGACGATCTGGTTAACGCCCGCACCGTTAGCGCGGTCATCCAGTCATTCTTCGGAAGCTCGCAGCTGAGCCAGTTCTTGGATCAGACGAACCCGCTCGCCGAGCTCACGCACAAGCGTCGTCTGAGCGCGCTGGGTCCGGGTGGGCTCACCCGCGAGCGAGCCGGATTCGAAGTGCGCGACGTCCACTACTCCCACTATGGGCGGATGTGTCCGATCGAGACCCCGGAGGGGCCCAACATCGGGCTGATCACCTCGATGACGACGTTCGCGCAGTTGAACGAGCTCGGCTTCCTGGAGACGCCGTATCGTCGGGTGGTGGACGGTCAGGTCACCGATGAGGATGAGGTCGTGTGGCTCTCCGCGAGTGAGGAGGAGGAGTACGCCGTCGCCCAGGCTAACGCCGAGCTCGACGAGGATGGACGGTTCAAGCGGGATCTCGTGCTCAGCCGTCGGCG
>JAUWDL010000094.1 GCA_030608825.1 Gemmatimonadales bacterium | reverse complement strand
ATCGGGCGTCGGCGACGCGTTCGCCCACAGCCTTCGCCCACCAGAAGATCCGCTCCTTCGCTCCGCCCGCCGACGTCGCCGCGGCCACCGTGGCATCGTAGACCTTCTCGTAAAAACGGGGGACGGCCATCATGAAGGTGGGTCGCACCTCCAGCATGTCCCGCGGGACCGTGTCGACCGACTCCGCGAACGAGCGAGGCGCGCCGCAGTGCCAGGTGCAAAAGTGGCCCGCGGTGCGCTCGAACACGTGCGACATGGGCAGCCAGGCCAACACCATGTCGGACCGCCCAAGGTCGAGCCGTCGGGAGGCCAGGACAGTGTTGCTGAACAGGTTGTCGTGGGAGAGCATGACGCCCTTCGGCCGGCCGGTCGTTCCGGAGGTGTAGATCAGTGTGGCGACGTCACCGGGACTCGTTTGCCGCGCGTAGGCCTCGTATCCGCCGTGAAGATGAGCCTCGCCCCGTCCCCGGGCTTCGAAGCTCTCCCACGAGATGAGCTCGAAGGGAACGTCGGGTGTGTCGACGGGATCGAACGAGGTGACGTGCTTCAGGTCGGGCGTCTGCCCGGCGGCCTCGACCAGCTTGGCCAGCTGATCCGCGTCGGCCACGAAAGCGGCACGGGCGCCGGCGTCCCTCAGTATGTAGCCGATCTGATCGGCAGTCAGCGAGTCGTAGACGGGTACGCTGACGACACCCGCCATGATCATGGCGAAATCGAGCAGAGCCCACTCGCAGCGCGTCGCCGAGACGATCGCCGCCCGATCGCCCCGCTCGAGCCCGAGAGACCGGAGAGCGAGCGAGAGGTCGCGGACGATCTCCGAGACCTGACTGTACGTCCGAGGCTCCCACACGCCCTCGCCACGCCGCACCACCAAAGCCGTGGCGTCCGGATGCTCCCGAATGGAATCGAGGTAAAGGTCGACGAGCGTCCCCGGAGGAACCTCGGCCGCTGATCCATCCCGCCGTCGCCGGGGGGCGTCGGTGTCAGCCGGCACTACGCCTCCCCTTCATCGTCTCGGCCGCGCAGTTGGGCCAGTGTGGCCCGGGCATGGTCGACGCGTTGCTCCACCTCGGTCCCGCCCGGCTTGTCCGCGTCGAGAAAGCGCTCGAGGTGCTCGACGGCGCTCGCGATTTCGCCACGGTTCAGCTGAACGAACCCGAGTCCGTAGTGGGCGGAAGCGCTGCCCGGCCTGTGCTCGAGCGCCCTCTCGTACATCTTCGCGGCGTCGTCGGGCAGGCCCATCCGAGTTTGGATGACGGCCATCTGCTCCATGGATGCGACGTCGTCGGAGCGCTCCTTGAGGGCGAGTCGAAACGATGTGAGGGCGTCGTGCAGACGATCCTGACGCGCCAGCTGCACACCCTCTTCGTAGTAATCGGGTTTCTCTCCGAGGCTGTGGCTGTCGTCGTCCCAGAACTTCCACCAGGCCATCTTCAGCTGCGCTTCTCGTCGGTTGGAGGGAGGCGGATCGCCCACGGTACACTCGCGGCCGTGGCTCGCGACGAAACTAGATCCGGCATCCTGGCACGGCAATCGGAGACACGGCTCAGACGCGTCGGGCGACGATCGCCCGTGGATCGACGACGATGGGGTCCAGTCCGGCGGTCCGGAGAAGGGAGAGCACCGCCTCTTCCCGTGCCGGGCTGGATCCGAGGACGGCCAGGCGACCGGCGGGTTTCAGCACGCGCGCGGCTTCCGCGATGGCATCCTCTCGCGTGCCGAGGATGGCCGCGGCGGTGATGCTGGCCGCTCGGAGGGGGAGCGACTCCTCCGGCGTGTCCGACAGGTGGGTCACCCCCGCGGACGGCGGCGAAACCGGCCCCTCCCCCCGACCCCGGAGGGCGACGATCTCGCTCGCCGGCGCCAGCCTCGAGAGCTCCTCGGCCATCGTCCCCAGTCCCTTGCCGAGCAGGACGTACCCCGCGACCTCGTGGAGCGAGAGCAGCGCCGCGACTAGAAGTGCCGTTTCGGCCTGCGGTCCGGACGATCCGGGAGGAGACTCGGTCGTCGATGGTCCGCCACCGGACCGATCTCGAGCCTCCGGGGGCGCGAGATGGAAGCACACGGCGCCGTCCTGGATCGGGTAGCGAGCCTCGCAGGCGGGACACCCGAGCCAACCGCCGATCACCTTCCGGTCGCGAAGCTCCCCCACAACGGCGACGAGCCCCTGGAGCGTCCCTTCGTCGTGTTGCGAGCGGCATACGGGACAGACGAGGACTTCCGCGAGCTCGATAAACAAGGTGGCGCCTCGTCGTGGACCGGGGTCGCGGCGGCGGAGCTCGCTCTCTAGGAGATGAACTGGGGTGACAGGACGAGCCGCAGAAACTCCTCGCGGGTCCGAGGGTCGCTTCGGAAGCTTCCGCGCACCGCGCTCGTGATCGTCTTGCTGTTCTGTTTCTCGACGCCGCGCATCATCATGCAGAGATGATAGGCCTCCACCACCACCCCGACCCCTCGGGGCTCTACCGCCTCCTCCATTGCGCTGGCGATCTCCTCCGTGAGGCGCTCCTGAATCTGGAGCCGTCGCGCAAAGATCTCGACCAGGCGGGGCACCTTGCTGAGCCCGACGATCTTCCCGTCCGGGATGTAGGCGATGTGCGCCTTTCCGAAGAACGGCAGCAGATGATGCTCGCACATCGAGTAGAGCTCGATATCCTTCACCAGCACCATGCTGTCGTGCCTCTCCTCGAACACGCCGTCTCCGATCGCCTCCTCCACCGAGGCGTTGTAGCCTCGCGTGAGCCAACGGAGCGACTCGGCGACCCGCTTGGGCGTGCGCTCCAGACCCGGACGATCGGGATTCTCGCCCATGCGCCTCAGCTGCTCCTCGATCAGCTCCTCGAAGCTCGCATCGGAGAGGTTCGTCCCCGCTGGCCCGCTGGCGCCGCTCGCGGAGGCGGAGCGCTCTCGAGTCTCCACCTTCAAGCCGTCGTCATTCACCGCAGTACTCCACGTGATTGCGTTGTGTCTCCCAGAGCCTGACCGAGACGAGCCGGGCCCCATCCAGCCGTCCGGCCAGCCGGTTCCAGATCTGGACCGCCAGGTTCTCGGCCGTCGGATTCACGCCCTGCAACCAGGGCACGTCCACGTTCAGGTTGGCGTGGTCCATCTCCGCCACGACGCGGTCGTTGACGAGGTCACGCACGCGCTTCACGTCCAGGACGTACCCCGTGTCCGGATCGATCTCCCCTTCGACGGTCACCTCGAGCTCGTAGTTGTGCCCGTGCCCGTTCGGGTTGCTGCACGCTCCGAACACGGCACGGTTCTTCTCGTCGTCGTAGTCGCGGCTGTGGAGACGATGGCCGGCCGAGAAGTGCAGCCGCCGAGTGACTCGGACCTTGGGCATTCCGTCTATCGGACTAAGGGTGAGCGCGCCTTGCCAACCCTGGCCGGAGTCGCGCGGTCCCGGATGGACGATGCTAGCAGCGGGTGGGCCGGGACGCCAGAAAAAGGGTTGTAAAAAAAGGGCGGCTTTCGCCGCCCTTTACGGGTCAGTGCAAGGGGTTTTATGATGCCCTTTCTCAAGGCCTGGACCGCGCCTCCCGGTTTTCCGCCTTCCCACACCGGGCCTGGCGTCCGTCGAGAAAGCCGGGTCACTCGTTTTTGTTATCGGCTCAAAAACGAGCCTTACACCAACCTGCAGCAGTAATTTAACCAAATGGCGCGCCTATTGGGAGGCCGATTGCTCGTGCTCGCGACCTCGACCCTCTAGGTTTGGCGAGCTTTGCCGCACTTGAGGCTGAAGTTGCCGAGCAGCGGAGGAGACATTTGCGTTCACCGGTCGTAACGTCGCGCAGGCCTCTCCGACGGGGCGTCGCCGCCGCTTTGAGCTTCGCGCTCCTGGGCGTTTCGATCGCACTCCCCGTGCTGGACGCACGTGAGGGGAGCGGGATCGCCTCGATCGAGGCAGCGCATGATCCCGGCCGTTGTTCGAGCCAGCACGACCATGCTGCCTGCTCGCAACTCGCCAGCTCTCACGCTGTTCCTACCGGCCCATCTCCGAGCCCCTGCGTCGGGCAGGAGATGCACAGGACCGGCATCCTCCTCCACGAGGCTCCACGCGCCTTCGCGCGGCACACCCCTTCCCTCCCCCGCGCCCCTCCTTCTATCGCCTAGAGCCGACCTTTCAAGAGCCTCCACCGCGTCGCCGGACGAGCGGCCCGGTGGCCGCGATCCAGCCTTGTCACCAGCCGCTAGGGGGAAATGTGGCTCCCAGAAGATCTGGCGCGATAATCGCCGGCATGATCCTGATCGTGGGCATCATGCTCGCCGCTCGACCCGTTCTCGGACAGCAGCCCGACGAGGAAGCGCGGACGGCCCGCCAGGACACCATCCTGACGCGGATTTCCACGCTCGAGTCGCGTATCGACAGTCTGATAACCGAGCTCTCGAGCTTGAAGGAAGCGGTGGTCGCCGCTGGAATCTCCACGGAGCCGGGCGGCGCCGGCGCGGATGCCGTGGCGGCTGCGGAGCCGGATGAGCTCGAGGAGTTGAGGGCGGCAGCGCGTCGGGAGATCGAGGCGGAGGGGCCCGCCCGGGAAGAGCCGGATGAGCCGCAGGGAAGCCGAACCCGCGGCCTGAGGCTCCTCAATCCGGAGATCAGCGTGACCGGTGACGTGGTCGGCTCGATCCTGGCTCCGAGCGGCGGCGAAGCCCGGGCGACGGCCATCCCGCGCGAGTTCGAATTCGGCTTCCAGGCGACACTCGATCCGTTCGCGCGCACCGCCATCTTCCTTGCCCGCGAGGAGGAGCTACGGATCGCGGGCCTCAGCGAGGAGGAGGAAGGCGAGGAGGAGGGTGGCAACTGGGTCACTCTCGAGGAGGGCTACGTGGACTGGATCGCTATGCCCGCCGGGATGAGCCTGAAGCTGGGGAAGTTTCGGCAGGAGCTCGGACTCTACAACCGATGGCACACCCACGCCCTGCTCGAAGTGGATCGGCCGCTCCCGGTCCTGAGCTTCGTCGGAGACGACGGCCTCATCCAGACCGGGCTCTCGCTGGCGTTGCCTCTCCTGCAGGCGGGCCCGCTGACCCAGTCCACCTGGTTGGACATGACGGCCGGGACGAACGAGGCGCTGTTCGATGGGGGCAACCAGCCGAGTTTTCTCGGCCGCACGCAGAGCTTCTTCGACCTCGGCCCGGCCTCATACCTTCAGGTCGGCGTCGATGGAGTCGTGGGCAGAAACAGCGACGTCGATCTGAGCAGCAGTCTCATCTCGGTCGACGTGGCCTACCGCTGGACACCCCCGGCGCGTGCGCTCTACCAGGACCTGCAGCTCAAGGCGGAGTGGTACTTCGCGCGCCGGAACGCGGAGGGCTTCGTCACGCACGGCAACGGCGGCTACGGGCAGGCACACTACAAGTTCGCGCGCCAGTGGCAGGTCGGCTTCAGGGCGGACTATCTGAATCCCTACGAGGATAGTCCGGATGTGCAGAGCCCGGATGTCTGGCAGTTCGTCCCCAGCGTTTCCTGGTGGCAGAGCGAGTGGGTCCGGCTGCGCCTCCAGGGCAACATCGTGAGACGGGCCGGCGAGGGGACGGACTTCACGCTGTTCTTCCAAACGGTGTGGGCCGTCGGCCCGCACAAGCACGAGACGTACTGATGAGCTGGCCGGAAGCGCGGTGGGCTCGTAAGCTCAAGTGGGATGGCAAGATGACAGGTTGCTACGAGACACGGGCGTCTCTCGCGAGGCGTCGACGACGGGAGCCGTCGCCTCGACGCCGCCTTCTCGCCGTCGCGGGCTGCGTCGCCCTCCTTCATCTACTCGCGCCTCCGGCCGAAGTCGATGCCCAGGACAAGCTCAAAGTCGTCACCACACTGCCGACCTACGCGGCGATCGCCAGGGAGATCACGGGCGATCTCGCCGACGTGGAGGCGATCGCGAGGGGCGACGAGGATCCCCACTTCGTGACGCCGAGGCCGAGCTACGCGGCGCTCATCAAGAAGGCCGATCTCTTCGTGGCGACCGGGCTGGATCTCGAGCTATGGGCGCCGATGCTGCTCGACCGAGCGGCCAACTCCGAGGTGATGGACGGCGCACCGGGATTCGTAGCGGCCTACGCCGGGATCGAGCTGCTCGACATCCCGACCGACGTCTCGAGAGCCGCCGGCGACGTTCATGTCTTCGGCAATCCGCACATCCATACGGATCCGGTCAACGCCGTCATCATCTCGCAGAACATCCTGGCTGGTCTCCGC
>JAUWDL010000104.1 GCA_030608825.1 Gemmatimonadales bacterium | reverse complement strand
CAAGCCCACCGGCGATCAGCCGAAGGCGATCGCCGAGCTCGCCCGCGAGTTTGGCAAAGGCACGCGCTGGCAGACGCTCCTGGGCGTCACGGGCAGCGGCAAGACCGTGACGATGGCGGCGGTCATTGCCGAGCTCGGCAGGCCGGCCCTCGTGATGAGCCACAACAAAACTCTCGCGGCACAGCTGTACGGCGAGCTCAGGCACTTCTTCCCCCACAACGCCGTCGAGTTCTTCATCTCCTACTACGACTATTACCAGCCGGAGGCGTACGTACCGGCGACGGACACGTACATCGAGAAGGACGCGTCGATCAACGAGGATATCGACCGGCTGAGGCTCCGAGCCACGTCGTCTCTGATGGAGAGGCAGGACGTGATCGTGGTGGCGTCCGTTTCGGCGATCTACGGCCTGGGCCAACCGGCGGAGTATCGAGCGCTCATGCTCACGCTCGAACGCGGGCAACGGATATCCCGCCGGGAGATTCTCGAGGGTCTCGTCCAGATCCAGTACAACCGGAACGATCTGGACTTCAGCCGAGGCACCTTCCGCGTGCGCGGCGACGTCATAGAGGTACTGCCGGCCTACGAAGAGCAGGCGGTCCGGTTGGAGCTCTGGGGCGACGAGTTGGAGCGGATCTCGAAGACCGATCCGCTGACCGGAGAGACGATCGCGACGCTGGATCGAGCCGCCATCTACCCGGCCACCCACTACGCGACAGGCTTCAGCCGGCTGCAGACGGCGATCGATACGATCGGTCGAGAACTCCAGCAATGTCTTCCGGAGCTGCGCGACGGCGGGAGGCTGCTGGAGGCGCAGCGACTGGAGACGCGGACGAAGTTCGACCTGGAGATGCTGCGCGAGCTCGGGATCTGCCCGGGGATCGAGAACTACTCGCGGCACCTGGATGGGCGCTCTCCGGGAGAGCGCCCGTATTGCCTGCTCGACTATTTTCCGGACGATTTCCTCTTCATCCTGGACGAGTCGCACGTCTCGGTGCCGCAGCTTCGGGCGATGTACAACGGCGACCGGAGCCGGAAGGGGACGCTCGTGGAGCACGGTTTCCGCCTCCCATCGGCGTTGGACAACCGGCCTCTCAGTTTCGAAGAGTGGGAGGAGCTGGTTCCCCGAGCGCTCTTCGTGAGCGCCACGCCCGGAGATTACGAGTTGGAGCGATGCGAGGGAGTCGTGGTGGAGCAGTTGATTCGACCCACCGGGCTGCTGGATCCCGAGGTGATCGTGCGCCCCGTTCGGGGCCAGGTGGATGATCTGCTCGAAGAGATCCGGGCTCGGACGGGACAGGGCGAGCGGGTGCTCGTGACCACGCTCACGAAGCGCATGGCTGAAGATCTCACCGATTTCCTGGCGGACCGGGGCGTCCGAGTGCGGTACATGCACTCCGACATCGCCGTCATCGAGCGGGTGGAGATTCTCCGGGACCTGAGGCTGGGCGTGTTCGATGTTCTTGTCGGGATCAACCTGCTCCGTGAGGGTCTGGACATCCCCGAGGTGTCGCTCGTAGCGGTGCTGGATGCTGACAAGGAGGGGTTTCTCCGCTCGCACCGCTCCCTGGTGCAGACGATCGGGAGGGCTGCTCGCAACCTCAACGGGACGGCCGTCCTCTACGCGGATGGGGTCACGGACTCGATGCGCTACGCGATCGAAGAGACGGAGCGGCGTCGCCGCGCCCAGGCCGCCTACAATCGCGAACACGATATCGAACCCCGCTCGATCGTAAAGTCGGTGGAGGAGATCCGCTTCACGACGGCTGTGGCAGACGCGCGGGATCGGAAGGAGCCGCGGGTAGCCGAGCGGATCTCGGCCTACAGTGAGCTGGAACCGGAAGCTCTCGTCGAACGGCTGGAGGCGGAGATGAAGAGTGCGGCCGAGCAGCTGGACTTCGAGCAGGCTGCTCTGATTCGCGACGAGCTGTTCGAGATCAAGGCGGAGCTCGAGCCCGGGCGTCGGTCCCGGTCTCCTCGCAGCCGCATCGGGGCCTTGCGGCGAACCGGTCGCTGAAATGGTGGCGCGGAGCGAGACGGGTGCGAACCTCGGCGGGGAAGGGGGGCGACTTGTGAGCGAAGCCGAGCTTCGATGCTGGGCCGCTGCCCTCGGGCGTCAGGCCGTCCGATACGGTGCGTTCGTGGCCCTGTACGGCACGCTGGGATCGGGGAAGTCCACGCTCGTCCGCGCCGCCTGCCGAAGCGCCGGGGTCGTGGGGCCGATACCGAGCCCGACCTTTACGCTGGTGAATCGCTACCGCCTCCCGGACGGCGGATTCGTGCACCACGTGGACCTGTACCGGATCGAGTCCAAAGAGGAGGTATGGGAGCTCGGCTGGCAGGACCTGTTGGTGCAAAGCGATCCCGTCTTCGTCGAATGGGCGGATAGGGCCGACTCGCTGCTGCCGGACGATCGGTGGGATATCCACCTCGCCTTTGCCGAGAGCTCCGATCGCAGGAGGATCTCGGCGCACGCGCGGGGCGACGCACCCCGGCTGCCGGCCTGACGCGATGCTCATGTTGGCCCTCGACACGAGCACCGACATCGGATCGGTGGCGATCGGAGACCGAGAGGGCATCATCGCCGCATCGACCCTTCCCGCCCAGGGGGCGCACTCGGAGGCGATGCTGCCGGCGATTCGAGACCTCTTGACGAGGGCGGACGTTGCCATCGGCCATCTGGAGGGAGTCGCCGTCGGCTCGGGTCCCGGGTCCTTCACCGGTCTTCGCGTCGGAGCTGCCCTCGCCAAGGGGCTGTGCTTCGCCCGCGGGCTTCCGCTCTACGCCTACTCGAGCCTCTCCGCCGTCGTGGCCGGTGTGTCGGTCGAGGGGAGCGCGTGCGCGATGTTCGACGCGAGAGGCGGACGCGTCTTCGCCGCCACGTACCAGTCGACGATCCCGCTGGTCGACCTCGCAGGCCCCCAGATATGGACGGTACCGGAGCTGATCGCCGAGCTTCAGCCGCTCGACGCCTGGACCTTCGGCGGCGACGGGGCGAGGCGGCACGAAGATCTGATCGTGGCGGCGGGGGGCCGGTTGTTGCCGGAAGACCACTCGAGGCCTCGCGCAGAAGCTCTGTTGCACCTGGCCCGCGAGCGGCCCGAGGGCCAGGTCGGGGACGTCCGCAGCTGGCAGCCCGAGTACCTCCTTCCTTCCGCGGCGGAGCGGCTGTCGGATCGACGAGTGCTACGGTGAGGCAGCTCGGCCCGCGATGGTTCGCCAGGACGCACGAACCCGTGGAGGACGGGGCCAAGTCGCCGACGGTCCGCCGCATGCGCCGCCAGGACCTTCGCGAGGTGGCCGACATCGAGCGACGGTCATACTCGCTGCCCTGGTCGGCCTTCACGTTTCGTTCTCTCCTTCGCCGATCGAACGCGATCCTTCTAGTCGCCGAGGAGAACAAGTGCGTCGCCGGCTATGCGGCGTTGTGGCTTGCGGCGGATGAAGCGGAGCTCGGAAACCTGGCCGTGAGACCCGGGCGGCGCGGGCGGGGAATCGGGCGTACCCTGCTTCGCCACGTGCTCGAAGAGGCCGTCCAGCGCGGAGCGCGGGCGGTGTTCCTGGAGGTCCGAGAGAGCAACACCGTCGCGCGGCGCCTCTACGAGGCGTCCGGATTCAGGATCGTCGGGTCACGACCGGACTATTACGCGTCGCCGCGCGAAGATGCCCTCGTCATGCGTCTCAGCTTCGATCGGCTCTCGTTGACAGTCTCGCGACCGGGTCGTTAATCTTGCGCTCTCTGACGCTTCACGAGCCCCTCTATCTTCGGATGTAGCCGCATGGCGCGTAGCCTCAACAAAGCGATGCTGATAGGAAACCTCGGAGCCGACCCCGAGGTCCGAACCACGCCCGGGGGTACCCGGGTCGCCACGCTCTCGGTTGCCACGAGCCGGACGTGGACCGACCGGGGCGGGAGCCAGCAGGAGAAGACCGAGTGGCATCGAGTCGTGGCCTGGGATCGGCTGGCCGAGATCTGCGAACGCTATCTGAAGAAGGGCGATCGCGTCTACGTGGAGGGCCGGATCGAGTATCGCCAGTGGGAGGGGCAGGACGGCCAGACCAAGTATACCACGGAGATCAGAGCGCGCGAGATGGTGATGCTCGGCGGTCGGGGTGACGCGCGCGTCGAGGGAAGTTCCGGAGCTCCCGCAGACCGTCCGGCCGAGGACGACTACTCGGACTTCTCGAACGAGGCGCTCGCCGGGGAGGACGATCTCCCGTTCTGATCCTCGGATTCAGAAATCCGGCAGAATCTCGACGACCGGCACGGTGACGTACCAACGGCCGTCATCCTCCCGCACCGCCTCGACGGCGTTCGACCCCAGCAGGGGCCTCTCATCGTTCGCGCCGAGAGGGCTCCGGTTCTTCATCTGTATGATCAGGAAATGGCTCGGGGGTTGGACGGGGAACCGGAATCGGAGTCTGTCGCCGAAGACAAGCGTTTGCTGCACCTCATCGTACAGGGCCACCTCGGAGCTCGGCCTGACGACGATGTCGTAGCCCGCTCCGAAGCGGGTTCCGGCCCACCCGGCCAGGACCTGCTCCCAACGCTCCGGATCGCGCTCCTTCAGGTACGCGATGACGTCCGGGTGCACGAGGTTCTCCAACGCGGTGCGATCGGAAGCGTTGGCGGCCCTCACGAAGGCCTCCGCCAGAACCATCGGGCTTTCCTGCATCCGCGTGACCCAAGACGCGGCGATGACCACGCCAAGCGCCACGAGCAGCGATGCGGCGCGAACGCTCATTCGTACAACTCCCTGCACCGACAAGGACCTATCGGCTCCCGTACATCCCCAAGTGCACGGCAAGAGGCGTACTCGGGTTCCGGGGCTGAGCTCGAGGCCGGGAGGAGCCGCCGTGTCTCTGCATCGGCCGCCGCCTCAGGCGCACCCCCGGGCGCGGAGGAGCGGATCTGCCTCCGCAACTTTTTCACATGCGGGCACAAATTCCTCCAGGGGAGCGACTTGCGGCACAATCGGCGCGTGCCTCCCTGATGCGACGGAGCGGCTCGCCGGCGGAATGCGGGGGCAGCGATTTGCCGTTATGTTGTGGCCGGATCGCATCCTCCGCCCAATCGAAGGGATTGCCGGAATGCCAGCACCGCCGTGCGTGAAGCTCGTGGCTGCCGTGACGCGCCGTGAAGCCGTCCGCGGGGGGATGGTTCTGGTCCTGCTCCTTTCACCAGGTTTGGTTCGCGGCCAGGAGGCGGGAGCCCCGGTCCACGAGGTGAACCGGGGGGACACCCTGTGGGGCCTCGCAGTACGATACCTGAACGACGGGCCGAGATGGCAGGAGATCTACGACCTGAACGGCTCGTCGATCACGGATCCGGATCTTATCCTGCCCGGGCAGAGGTTGCGCCTGCCGGCTCGATCTGCCTCCACGACCGGGCCCGCGACGCGGGAACCCGAGGAGGAGGCAGAGGGGCGCGAGCCGCTCGCCGGTCCACAGATGTTGCTGCAGGAGGATCCGTTCGCCGGGCCGAGCCTCTTCGATGGTTCTCCGGAGCGTGCCGTGACGCTCGGAGGGTTTGAGGTCGAGGCGCGGCCGCTTCTCGCATCCGTGTCGGAGAACGACTTCAACCGGGCACCGTTTCTCGCGGCACCGGAGGATCTCGGCCCGACCGCCTCGACGGCGCGCCAGGTCGTGGCGAACCCCCTCAGGCTCAAGCTTCCGGAGACAATCCCCCTCAACCGACGAGTCGTGGTGCTGCTGGCCGGGATGCCCGCGGAGGTGGGGGACGAGTTGATTGCCTTCAAGTGGAGGCATCGGATCGGCCGACACGGCCGCGTCGTCGAGCCCGTGGCCATCCTGACGGTTTTCGAGGTGAGGGGCGACTCCGCCTATGCGCAGGTCAGCCGGGTGTTCGCGGGCTACGAAGTCGGCGACCCGGTGATCCGGCCTTTCCCGTACCCTGAGCCGCCGCCGGTGGGC
>JAUWDL010000016.1 GCA_030608825.1 Gemmatimonadales bacterium | reverse complement strand
GACATCCGCCAGCTGATGGGCCTCGAGGGCCTCGATCCAGGCGAAGAGCGAGTAGCCGCCGAACGCCAGCGTCGTCAGCAGGGAGAGGGCGGGCTGCGCCACCCGGTTGTTCGCGTTGGCCAGCGTCGCGACGGCGTCTCCGGCTACGTTCACGATGTTGTTGTTCGTGAGCTCGAAGAACTGCTCGTTCTCCTGGATAATCCCGTCCCCATTGAGATCCTGTACCTGCGGGGGCTTGGTCGGGTCGATGACCGAGATCGCCTGGTTGAGGCCCTGGGTCACGAACGGCGTACCGTCCGTGACCTGCTTCAGGTCGTACACGATCCCCAGCTCGAAGACATCGGTGCGGTCGACGAAGACGATCTTCGCCTCGATCGCCACCTGCGGGATCTTCCGGTCCAGAACGGAAACCAGGCTGTCCATGCGCTCGACGACCGGCGGGATGTCCGTGACGATCACCGAGTTCGTCGCCTGGTAGGCGACGACCTGACCAAGATCCGGGGTGACCAGCTGCGAGAGCGTCGCCGCAACCGTGTCGGCGTTGGCGTAGTTGATCCGAATCACGCGAGTCTCGCTCCGGAGCGCCTCGCGCGCGTTGAGGCTATCGACGCGGTCCACGACAATGATGCCGCCCCTTCTGACTCTCCAGCCCAGTCCCTGGGCCGCCAGGATCGCGTCCAATGCCTCATCCCATGGACGATCCCGAATCTCGACGCCTCTCACCAACTGCCCCGCGATGCCCGCGTTCGGAACGATCGAGATGTTGGCGAACTCCGCGAAGCCTGCGATCACGTCCAGGACGCTGGCGCTGTCGTACGTGACCGTGATGCGGGGCTGCTGGTCGACGCCGGGCGTCATCACGAGCGCGGGAGCCACGTCGATCGTCACGACGTCCGGATTGCCCGCTTCGAGCTCCTCGGCGCCCGGCGCGGAGAGCGCCATCTCGCTCTGCAGGCCGTCGAGGCTCGTGCTCCACGGTTCGAACGGCGGCCCCGGATTCCGGAATCTCACCGTCACGACCCCGCGACTCACCGACACGGTGTACGTCGGGGCGAATGTGAGGTCGATCACGAAGCGCACCACGTCGTCCAGGAACTGACTGGTCCGCATCCGGATGACGCCACCCCGGCCGATCTCTTCGTAGGCGTAGCGAGGCAGCGCGTGGTGGGCCCCACGCAGGTCCAGGATCAGCCGCGTCGGTTCGTCAAGAAGAAAATCGCTGACCTGAATATCGCCTTCGGCGATGATAACGATCTCGGTCTCGCCTCCGGCGGCGGCGATCCTGACCTCGGTAACCGCTTCAGAGCTTGGACGAGCGTCCGTGTTCAGCGTCACGGCGGCCAGGATGATGGCGAGCAGCTTCTGGACGATCATTCTCCCTGTCCCCGTTCCTTTTTGGCACGCAGGATTGCCTGTCTACTCACGCCGAAGGTAGTGATCCCGAACACGACCTCGTCCGGTCGGATCTCCAGCACTCGCGCCGTTCCCACGCGCTCCCCCTCACGGAGCCGGTACCGTCGCTCGTTGGTGCGATCGGCGACGACCGCGACGGAGCCAGCCTCCGGACTGTACACGATGCCCGTCAGCACCAGATCCTCGAAGCGCGGGCCACCGGCGTTGAAGGACGTCAAAGGCCGGAAGGGATTTCGTCTCCCTCCACCGGAATACTCGAACACCTCTCGCTCGTATCCGAGGATGGAGTCCGACACCTCTCCGCGGAGCGGATCCTGGGAACTCTGCCCGGGCGCGCTCCCCGGGAGGAAGAGAGGAAGGGCGACGAAGACCCAGGCGACGGAGAGGAGCTTTCTCACTCTTCTCCCCCACGCTCGCCCGCGCTTCCCGAATCCAGCGGGAGCACGAACGTCTCGAGCTCGAAGTAGATCGTTACCGGTTGCGTGCCCTCGTCTGCACCCTGAACCGGGCGGATCTCCCGCACCTGAGGCCTCACGATTCGATCGAACGACGCGACGCGTGCGAGAAACCGCCCGATGTCGTGGTAGGATCCCTCGACCTCCATCTCCCAGTTCTGGCGCATGAAGTACGCGCCCGAGTCCGCCTCGGCTTCGATCGGGATGACGTTGCGCATGTCCAGGTTCAGCGCCTCGCTCTCCGAGGCGATCGCCTCGTAGATCTCCGGGATCTCCGCGCCGGTCGGCACGAGGCGCTCCAAAGCGGCGAAGCGACGCTCCGCGAGCACCAGGTCCTCCCGCATCCCGTCGAGATCCACCGTGCGAGCTCGCGCGACCTCGTTTTGCGCCTCCATATCGGAGATCCTCTCCTCCAACTCGACGAGCTCGTCGCCGCGAGGCCTGTGGATATAGAAGTAGAACAGGGCCACGAGAGCGATCGGCACGATGATCCCGAGGATTCGTTGCTGGTCCTTGGGGTCGTCCGGGAGAAAACCCATGTCAGGCCCCCGTCTCGCTTCCCGCGCCTCGCGGCTCGGGTCGCGGTGTGTAGTCGACCAGCAGCGTGAAGGCGTGCACATCGAGATCGGTGCCCTCCGCCGGGATCTGCTGGCTCCCCAGGATTCGCACAAACCCCAGGTACGGGGACATCTCCAGCCGCCTGACGTACTCGGTAACCGCCAGGGCCGTCGCTGCCATGCCGCGGATCTCCAGCGTGAGACCCGGAAGCGGGGATGACTCCTGAATCGAGGTGAGCCAGACGAAGTCAGGCAGCGAGCCGCTGACCTCGTCGAGGACGTGAGGCCACACGAAGCGGTCGCGGTCGAGCCCGCGAATCAGCTCCACACGTTCCCGCACGAGCCGCTGACGGAAGGTCAGGCTGTCGCTCAGGACGCGCAGATCGGCCAGGCGGGTTGAGTCGGCGCGGGCCGTATGGCGGCGTTCCTCCAGGGAGCCGGACCGTGACCGCTGAAGGAACCACATGGCGCCGATGAGAAGGGGCGCCGCGATGAGGACGGCGATCATGCCGGTTAGCCACGGGCTCCGCGTGCCGCGGCCGCCCAGGGCCGAGCGGCCGGCACGTCGACGCCGGCCCTTGGCCTTCGCCCTGGCTTTCGCCCCGGCGGGGTGGAGGTTGACCTCAATCATGCTGGGGCCTCTACCCGCTTCCTTCCACGCTCCGGCGTCGCTATCCCAGTCTCCTCAGCGCGAGACCAACTGGTAGCATCATCATCGGCGCCACGGCATCCAGGTCGACGCCGTTCACCGCTTCGGGCTTTATCTGAATCTGCTCGAAAGCGCTCGTGATCTGCGTCTCGACTCCGAGCCGCTCGGCCAGAGACTCGGCGAGGCCCGGAACCCGGACACCGCCGCCGGCCAGATACAGCCGACCGATGCCGATCCCGATCTCGTGGGTATCCAGGAACGCGGCCGCGCGCTCGACGCCCCTGGCCACTTCCTGCGCTCTCTGACCGAGGAAGTCCGAGAAGAGGGCGCTCGACCCTTCCCCTCGCAACACAGCGCGCGCTTCGTCCGGCGCCATTCCGTGCTCGGCTTCGAGCTCCGCCGCCAGCCGGCGCGTGCCGAAGCTCATGTCCCTCGTCAGCAGCGGAATCCCGTCGTCGAGTACGTTCACCGTGGTCGTGTCGTGGCCGACGTTGATCAGGGCCGTCAGTCCCTCCATCGCCGCCGGATAGTTCACCTCGAGCGCATTGTGCAGCGCGAGGGCATCGACGTCCACTATCCGTGGCGCGAGTCCCGCCTCCTCCATGAGCGCCACCCGGTTCTCGACGACCTCCTTCTTGGCCGCGACCAGGAGGACGGTCATTTGAAGGCCCTCGCCGTCCGGATCCGTGATCTCGAAGTCGAGCTGGACGTTGTCCATCTCAAAGGGAACGTGCTGCTCGGCTTCCCAGGGAATGACCTCTCGAGCCTCGGACTCATCCATTCGGTCCATCCGGATGAGCTTGATGATGACGTCGCGACCGCCCACCCCCGCGACGACATCCCTGGCCGATATCTGCTCCTCGTCGAACAGCGTGGTGAGCAACTCGACAACGAGCCCCGGCTCGACGATGTCGCCATCGACGATCGCCTCACTATCGATGGGACGCATCGCCAGCTGCTCGATCTGCGGGAACTCTTTCCCGTGGTCGATCACGGCCACTTTGACGTAGCCGCTCCCGAGATCGACGCCTACGGTCTTTTTCTTTCGGCCGCGGCCTAATGAGAGCATGTATGGTTTCTTGTGGCCGGCCACCCTCCCAAGCAAGCCGGCAGATGGGTCTTGAAGGCGGGTCTGCCGAAACGTAAAGGGGGTGTAAACGCCTGTCAAACAGGGGGAGTGGAGCGTGGATTTCCTTTAATTGCGCAGGAAAATGAGGTGTTCGGCCGGCAGCCGAACCGGTGGCTGAAAGCGCGCTGCTCCTGACCGCCCGGTGGCTTCGAGGCGGATGCGAACCGCCCGGATGCGGCCCAATGCCTCGACAGGCACGGCGCTCTGCTCCGCACCCCCCTCCAGGACGTAGCTGAAGGAAGATCCCTCGGCGAAGGGCGAGGCGAGCTCCTGTCCGTTGCGCCAAACACCGAGGCCCGGCTCGAAGGAGGAAGTGCCGAGACGGTAACTCAACCTTCCATAGACCCGCACGAAGGAGCCTGCGGGAGGGAGCTTCCCGTACCGACTTCGCCAGCCGCCCACCGCTCGAAAACGGGACGACGGCAGGTCGGCCGAACTTCCCCGCGCCTCACAGGCAGCCCTCGGGCCCGAGCCCTTTCCCATCACGGGCAGCCGCCATCCATCCAGGAATGTGAAGCTGGAGTCGTAGGGATCCGAGACCGCGGCGCCTCGAAATGTGGAGGGGACGTTGGCTGCCCGCACCGTATCGAACACGACCAGCGCCACCTCGTCGGGAGCCGAGGAGTCACATACGATCGCCCGTGAGAGGTCGAAGCGTATCGTCATTGAATCGGAAGCCGCGGCGAGAAAGTCGGCGGGCGAAGCCTGCCGAACCTCGGCGGCGAGAAGGTCGATCGTGGCCCGCAGGTTCTCGCGTGCGCCGATCGTCTCGTCGCTCCGGTCGTAGAAACGCGAGTTCTGGATGAACAGCCAGATGGCCGCTGAGAACACGGCTCCGAGCAGCGCGAGAACGAGCAGAACCTCGATGAGCGAGAACCCGGCCCGCGAGCGGCCACTCCTCCACGTGGCCCGGCACCGGTCGGAGCCCGATCGACTCACGGGTTGGCGCTGGCGGCGGGCGCCAATCGGGGCAGAGGACTTCGGCGGCGGGTCCCATAGGACCGGACGCGCGGCAGGCCGCTGCCGAAGCCGGGCGGGCCGACCTGGACCACGTCTATCCGTATGCGTTCGAGCGCCGGTCCCGCAGCCTCTAGAGTGATCCCGACGGCGTACTCCCGACCTCCGAAGTGGAGCGTATCCTCGCGCGAGGAGGGTGCCGGCGCGCGCTCCGAGAGCGCCGCCTCGATCCCCTGCTGCGCGAGGAGGGCCGCATCGCCTTCGGCACGTGCCTGGTCGGCCATTTGAGAGACGGCGCGCACGAGGCCGGCGGTGGCCAGCAGGCCGACCGAGAGGACCGTCAGCGCCACGATTACCTCGATCAGGCCGCACCCTCCGGGCCCAACGGAGAGGATCCGGTCACTGGAGCTTCTCCTCTCGAACCCGGCCGACGAAGTTCAGCACCAGTCGGACGCCAGACCGTCTGCCGTGAAGGTAGACGCTTCCCGGGGCAGCCTGGCCGCGAGCGTTGAACCTGAGCGTGGCGGGCCGAAGGCTCGCCGAATCGAGATGAAAGCCGTCGACGCCCAGCAGGGGCGTGCGACGAACCACGGAGTCTCGTGAGTCGACGAGAAGAAGCTCGCCCGTCGGAGTCAGCGTGAGCTCGACGACCTCGCGTCGTGCGATGGCCACCGTGCGGGCGTAGACGAGGTGGCCTCGGACGACTCGAGACGCGCCCGCGAGCTCCGCGCTTCCGGCCAGAGAGCGCACGCCTGAGATGGATCCGGTAAGAGCCATCCCCAGGAGCGCGATCGCGACAAGAAGCCGGAGAAGCGTGAAGCCGGCACTGGACGTCGTGAGCTGCATGGAACGAGGATCGGAGAGCCTCTCAAGTCCCGATCAACCGCCGGCTCCCTCGAGCTCTCCTATTCGGCCGGGGTACCTCCGCGCGACCCGGCTGGCATCCGCCGACGCATCACTGGAACGAGTCCGAGCCCGATGAGCAGGGTAACGAGCGTCGCGGCCGAGACCAGGCGGCCGAGCTCGAACGGGCGAGACCGGTAGGTGAAGACCACCTCGCGGTCGCCCGGGCGCACCGGAACGGCCCGGTAGAAGTAGTTGGCCAACAGGATCGGCCGCTCCTCTCCGTCCACGTGGGCACTCCAGCCCGGGTAGTCGGAGTCGGTCAGCACCAGATATCCCGCCACCGTCGGCGACACCGAGATTCGGATCTCCGTCCCTTCGTCGGCAACGATCTCAGCGGCCGGCTGATAAGCGGAGTCGCCGCCGTCATCGGGTGCACCGACGCGAGCCCGCTCGGGCAGAAGACCGGCCTCCGCTGCCTCCGCTGCGAGCAGCGCCACCTGGCGGCGCGGATCGAACTCGCGCGTGATCGACGCGTTGAACGCCTCGATCTCCTCATCGACGAGCACCGCCTCCTCGGCCAGGTACGCGCGGGGCAGTGGATCCCTCAACTCGTACACGAAGCCGGGGAGCGAGTCGAGCCGCGTGCGGCTCCCGTAGAGATCCCGCTCGAAGCCGTGGAAGCTGTAGACCCAGCGAACGCTCGCGAGTCGAAGAACGCGCCAGCGGCTCTCGTCGGGAAGCATGGCGAGGAAGGTCGATTGGTCGACCCCCCGCGACAGGTGAATCGCATCTCCGGAGTCGTGCGTGAGGATTCCATGCAGCGCGCCGAGGTTCGGCTGGACCGTCTGCTGCCAGGTCCACTTCTCCGACTCCAGGGAGAGGCCGGGCAGCGTGTGGAAACGGGTGATGTCCTCGTCGAACGGGCTGGCGCGATACCGGTAATCGGTCCGCAGCGCCTCGAAGGGCACGAGGCTCGCCAGAACGGGCGCCTCCTCGAAGAAGCTGCGGTCGGCCACCGGCGTCAGCTGACGGTGTGCGGTCCACAAGTCGAGCGTCAAGAGACCCAGCAAGAGTGCGACGAGCAGCGATTCGCGGAAGACTCCCCGCCTGTAGAGCGTGATGACGAGGAGCGCCATCGCCACCAACACGGCGATCCGCCACAGGTTGCCCGCCCACATGGCGTGCGCGAAGGCGAAGTTCTGGAAGAAGGGAGCCTCGGGCAGATGAGCCTCCCCCCACACTCTCAGCGGTTCCGCTTAGACTGACCAGGCTATGGGGATTCCGGTCACGATGGCCAGAGCCCCGATTCCCAGCACGCCATCGAGGCGGACGCGTCGCCGAACCGCGCGCAGCGCCGACAGACCGGTGGCGGCCAGCATCGCTGCCGAGAACCCGGTCAGAAAGAGAAAACGCTCGGGGAAGCGGAAAGAGGCAAAGCCGGGGAGGTGACGATACAGGAACCCGTAGAGAGGGGTCGCGTCACCCAGAGACAGGATGAGCCCCAGTGCCCCGACGGCTGCCCAGTATAGCGATTCCAGACGCCGCTCACGATCCAGGCGTGCGGCCGCGATCAGCACGAGAGCCACGGCGCCCAGGTAGACCGAAAAGAGCCAGGGCTCGACGGTCACGAGCATAGCCTTGCGGCCGAAGCGATAGACCGGGTCGCCGTACTCGGGCGGCACGGCCAGGTGGATCAAACGGACCGGTTCCAGGTGATACCGTTCGGATTCCTCGTAGCTCAGACCCCCGGCCCGGTCGGACTCCGACACGAACTCGGCGGTGGGAAGCACCTGCATCGCCGCCAAGCCTCCGATCAGGATTCCGGCCAGGGTCAGAGAGATGATCAGGGTGAGTGCACCACGGCGCGAGCGGCCTCGCCGGCACCTCACGATTCCGTAGCCGCCGCCGAGGGCGACGGCCAGCGCGAAGGTGAGGGGCTCGCCGGCGATGAACGCCAGCCAGAGGACGGCCACCAGAAGGGCGAAGGACCTGGCCGAACGCGATTGCGCATGAAGAAGGATCGCCCAGCAGACCGCAGGAGCCCAGGCGGCGGCTTGCAGGACGTTCAACAGGTTGGTGAGCGACACGAAGTAGCCGCCAAGCATGTACGCGATGGCCGCCGCGCCGGCCGAGGAACGGCCAAAGTCGGCGGCGCGGCCGAACAGGTACATGAACACGCCACCAAAGATGAAATGAAGCACCAGGAGGCCGTTGAACGCCTCGAAGAACGGCGAGACGGCGTAGACCCAGTTCGGCGGATAGAAGGCACCGGACTGGAAGTTGGCGAGGAGCGGTGTCCCGTTACCGAGGAAGGGCGTCCACAGTGGCAGGTGCCCTGTCTGCAGGGACGTCCAGAGCAGATGGCGTTGGGGAATGAAGAAGAGCTGCATGTCCCGGGCGATGGGAACGCCGGTCAGCGAGAGCACCTCCCACAGGAAGGCGGCGCCGAGGAGAACGACGGCTCCGATCGCGATCACACTCCGAGAACTTTCCGGCCGCTCCGACATCACGACTCTCGATCCGTTCGGGGCCGGGAACCGTCGCGGAGCCCTGATCGCAGGAGGGCACCCGGCCGCACAAGAGACCGCATAAAGAAAGAGGCGCGGCGGTCATACCGCCACGCCTCTCGAGCCGGGGCCGACCGGCGCACGGCCGGCCCTCTCGCCTCGGCCGCCGAGCCGAGACCACGCTTCCCCGTCAGGCTAGCAGCTGTGCACGCTCGCGTTCGAGCCGGGGGTCGTGTCGACGCACCAACTCGTCCCTGAGGCGCTATGCGACGCCTCGATCGTGTAGCCGTTGGTGGCGGAGGTCGCCGTGATGGCCACGTTCGGGCTGGCGCGGAAGGTGTCGCCACCCATGTCGGCGGTCCCACCGTCCGTGGCGGCGCTGACGCTACCGCCCCAGTATTCGTTGTTGTTGGAGAAGTGCCCTTCCTGGGCAGCCATCATGTTCCGCGTGTCGGTCTTCGCGGACGCGTCGTACGCCTTTTCCTTGGTGCTCGCGAACTGCGGAATGGCGATCGCGGCCAGAATGCCGATAATCACCACCACGATCAGCAGCTCGATGAGCGTGAAGCCTTTCGAGTCGTGGAGTTTCTCGCGGAGCATTCTAATCTCTCCTGTTGCTGTTTGACCCTGCCGATCGCGGTGTTGGCGGCGGGGAAGCGCTCTTACCGTCGCCCTGAAAGGGCAACTGCTATGCCCTGCGCGTGAAAGGAGTATAAGACGCAGTGATACAGCCAGTTATGGCGTGTTCAGCGAACCCGGTTGTGACAGGAGCAGCCGGTCCTCGTTGCAGGATGCAAGGAGTGACGGCCCTCCTGCAAAGAATCCCCATGGCAGCACATGGCCCTGGCCGGGAAGCGTCGAAGCGCTCCCCCGAAGCGCCGGTCTCAGGCCTCCAGTTCGTACCTCTTGATCTTCCGATACAGCGTACTGGGGTCGATCCCCAACACCTCGGCCGCACGGGTCTTGTTGCCGGCCTCCGCCTTGAGAACGTGCTCGATGTACGCCCGCTCGATGACCTCCAGGCTCGGGTTCGCCGGCGACGTCTCCTGAACGAGGGGAACCGACGGCGGCTCCTTGAGTCGAGTCGGGAGAGCGCTCGCGTCGATCGTCGCGCCGGATGTCAGAACCACGGCGCGCTCGACCACGTTTTCCAGCTCTCGAACGTTGCCGGGCCAGTTGTAAGCTTGGAGGATCGTCATCGCGTCGGCCGAAAGCTTTGTCGGAGCCGAATCATCTTTTTCGCCGTGCCGCGCCAGGAAATGCTCGGCCAACAACGGAACGTCTTCCTCTCGTTCTCTGAGCGCCGGGATCTCCACCGAGATCACATTCAGCCGGTAGTAGAGGTCGCGGCGGAAGCGCCCCTGCTCGATGTCCCTCTCGAGATTACGATTGGTCGCCGCAATCAACCGCACGTCAACGGCCACCGCCTTCGTGGAGCCCACCGGTATCACCTCCCGCTCTTGCAGCACCCGGAGCAGCTTCACCTGGGTGGAGGGCGCCATCTCCCCGACCTCGTCCAGGAAAAAGCTCCCGGTGGATGCGGCCACGAAGAGCCCTTCCTTGTCGCGGACGGCGCCTGTGAACGAGCCCTTCACGTGACCGAAGAGCTCGGACTCCAGCAGACCTTCGGGGAGCGCCGCACAGTTCAAGGACAGGAAGCGCCGGTCCGAGCGCTCGGAAAGCTCGTGGATGTAGCGCGCGAACACCTCCTTTCCGCTTCCGCTCTCGCCGCGAAGCAGGATCGTGGAGTCGCTGGCCGCCACCGCTTCGGCCAGATCGAGCGCCTTCCTGAAACTCGAGCTCTGGCCGATCGGCCGCAGGACGTCGTGGGTGTCCCGCTTTCGCAGCTCCTTCTTGAGGCGAGTGTTCTCGCGCGCCACAACGCCGTAGGAGAGCGAGCGGCGTAGGACAGCCAGCAGTTCCTCGTTCACCCACGGCTTCTGCACATAGTGGGTCGCACCCAGGTTCACCGCCTGAATCGCGGACTGCAGGGATGCCTGCGCCGTGAGGAGGACGACGGGTGTGCTCGGGTCTCGCTCGCGGATCTCCTGAAGCACGTCGACGCCGGTCATCTTCGGCATTCGGATGTCGCTGAGCACGATGTCGGGCTTCATCTCCTGGAACCTGTCCAGCCCATCCGTGCCCGTTAGCGCGGAAACCACGTCGAACCCTTCATCCTTGAGAAGAACTCCGAGGGCGTCGTGGACGCTCTGCTCATCATCGATCAACAGGAGTACCGGTTTCTGGCTCATAGCTCGCTCGTCACGGGTTCGGGTGATTGGATCTCGGAGAGCCGGTTCTCGAGATCACGACGCGGGATAATGATGGAGAAGGTGGCTCCCTTACCCGGCTCGGAGCTCGCCAGGAGCACCCCCCCGTGGGCCTGGACGGCTCGATAGGCGATCGCCAGGCCCATCCCC
>JAUWDL010000356.1 GCA_030608825.1 Gemmatimonadales bacterium | reverse complement strand
GCAGGTACGTGAACGAGAGGTATGCAGCCAGGCCGCCGCATATAAGGGCCAGACCGAGCACCAGCGTCATGTTCTTTCTTTTCATTGTGCCCCGTGCCTATTCGTTGCGCATGGTTGAGATCGTGGAGAGCACCACGGATCCGGGCGCGCCGCCGCAACCGTTGCAGGCGAGCGCGATGACCGGGCCGACAAATCGGAACTGAAACGGGTAGTCGATCCGCACGGTGTCCGGACTGCCGGTGCAGGCTCCGCCGTTGCAGAGCCCCAGCGAGATCGTCGCGCTGCTGGCGTCGAGGCCGGCCTGATTCAGGCCGTTCTCGACGACCGTCTGCACCGAGTCCGTACTGACGGTCGGCAGAACGGCCACACGCGCGCCCTCTCTGCCGACGTTCGTGATCACCTGATAGGTCCTCCACGCGTTCGCGAACTCGATGATCCCGACGAGCAAGGCCAGCAGGATCGGGAGAATCAGCGCGAACTCGGCGAGGGATTGACCGTTGTCGCTTCGGCGAAAGCGTGCGAGCCGGAAGCGGAAGTGTGATCGGATCACAACAATACCCCCACGATTGCGCCGGTCGCGATCGCCAACCCGTAGGGGGTCGTGATCGCGCCCGGTGTGCGCAGTGTAGGCAGGGGGATCCGCGGGACGGTGCGGAAGAGCGCCGCGAGTATCGCCGTCTTCACGATCCGCCACACGTTCGCGAGGGTCCTGCCGAGCGCCCGCCTCCTGACAACGGCCGCCAGGGCGATGAGTCCGCCCGAGATGGCCATCACGGCGAGCGCCACGAAGAGTCGTGATGGAGCGAGAAAGGCACCGACGGCGACGAGCAGCTTCACATCGCCACCCCCCAAGCCGCCGAGAAGAAAAAGCGGAAGAGAAAGTCCCAGCGCGACGGCTGCTCCGGCGAGCCCGCCGCCCACTAGATCGAGTCCGCCAGCCGCGCGAAGAAGCAGCGCTGCCGTCAGACCGCTCAGCGTCAAGACGTTGGGGATACGCCCGGTCCGGAGGTCGGACCAAACCGCGATCGCACATGTAGCGATCAGCCCAATCGTCAACAGCACATCGATCATCTGGGGCGCCTTCCCTGAAGTCGATTCGGTTACCGCCCAGTGGTTCATCCGCACGCATGCGGACGGGCGGCTCAACTCATCTCATGATCGAGGCGAAAAGAGCCGGAACCGGCACAAGACCGATCCCGGCTCCCCGCATCGGCTTGGGCAGCACGAGGCTAGGCCCCGGCCGCCACCAGCCTCTCCGGCTCGGCCTAGGAACCGCCGCTGCCGCCAGGAGCCGCCTCGAGCTCACCGCGAATGTTGTTGAAGATCTGATCGATAGCCGACCCGAGTAGGGGCAGCGTCAACACGACCGCGATCGCTATGAAGGCGAGCAGCAAGGCGTACTCGGCGAGATCCTGACCGGTCTCGTCTTTCCAGAGCGCCGTGAACAGTTTCAGCATGGTGCCTCCCGGCCCAAGGGCCATTCTGTGGAAGTGGATCCTCTGCTGCCCGGTCCGTAGTGGAGGGAACGTGCCAGGCGGATTCGGGAGAATCGGCGACGCTGATTAGAGCGCGTAAAGCGTTGATACCTAAAAAGGTTAAGCCGCTGCTTAACGATTTGGCGGTATGTGAAGAGGGGTGTTGGAAAGTGCAAAACTTGTCGTTCTGCGCGAGGTTTTCACAGCAGATGACGCTCGGCTCGCACTCCGCCTTGAGGGGCGGTATCCACAGCGCTAGGTTGGTTTCCCACGCCTCCGAGCCGTACCTCGGGCCCCGGGCCATCCAGACCTCGAGGCGACCGCTCAGGAGCCTGTCCGAGTCGGAGGGACGTATGAAGCAAACGATCCGTCTCACGGTGAACGGCCGTGAGTACTCCCTGGAAGTGGAGCCCCGCCTCCTGCTCGCCCACCTCCTGCGCGACCACCTCGATCTCACCGGCACGCACATCGGCTGCGAGACCAGCCTGTGCGGAGCCTGCACCGTCCTGGTGGATGGCCGGGCGGTGAAGTCCTGCACGCTCCTGGCCGTTCAGGCGGAGGGGCGCCAGGTGACGACCATCGAGGGGCTGGCGGAAGGAGCCGGGCCGGACCGCCTGCATCCCCTGCAGGAGGCATTCTGGAACGAGCACGGCCTCCAGTGCGGATTCTGTACGCCGGGGATGATCATGACCGCCCATCAGCTGCTCCAGGACAACGCGGAGCCGAGCGAGGATGAGATCCGCCACGGTCTCGAGGGCAATCTCTGCCGCTGCACCGGCTACCAGAACATCGTGCGCGCCGTTCAGAGCGCCGCGGCCGAGATGAGGGGGCGATGATGGCAACGACCATCCCCAAGCAGATCGGCGCCAGAATCCGCCGGAAAGAGGATCCGCGTCTCATCACTGGAAGCTCGACCTACACGGACGACCTCAAGCTTCCGGGCATGCTCTCGATGGTGCTCGTCCGCAGCCCACACGCCCACGCCCGGATCACGGAGATCGACGTCTCCGAGGCCGAGGGGATGGATGGCGTCGTGGCCATCGTGACCGGGGCAGATCTTGAGGGCACGGTGGCCGGTCTCCCGGTCGCTCACAGGCTGGAGGAGCTGAAAGAGCCTCCCCATCGGGCACTCTCGATCGACAAGGTCCGCTATGTGGGCGACGCGGTGGCGGCCGTGGTCGCGGTCGATCCATCTCGGGCTCGCGACGCGGCGGAGCGGGTGCACGTCGGCTACGAGAGCCTCGAGGCCGTCGTGGACATTGAGGCGGCGACG
>JAUWDL010000053.1 GCA_030608825.1 Gemmatimonadales bacterium | reverse complement strand
GACGTGGAAGATGAAGTCGGTCCGCTCGGACGACGGGGAAAGCTGGACGCACAGCGCCTCGTCTCCCCGCAGGAGAGCCGCCTGGCCCACCGCCAGATCCACCGGGGCCTGGGCTGGCTGAAGCTGGATCAGCTGGCCGTTGCTCGCCTCACCCCGGACGAGCGCGCGGACTCCCACCTCACGCTCCGGGAGGCAGCGGTCGAGGAACGCCGGGACGACGAACGCGATCTCGGTGGGGCTCGCCGACACGATCTCGGCGATGACCCCTTCGACTCGAACTTCGTTCTCTTCGATCGCTGCGCTGAATCCGGCGCCGAACATCGTTGCCTGCTCTCCCGCCTGCAGCGGCAGAGGATCCACGAAGTCCACGATCACTCCCGTCTCCAGCACCGCCCGCGCCGACGCGGTGAAGCGGATCGTGTCGGAGGCGGTCGTGCGCGTCGCATGGGCGGCGACCGTCACCTGGCCCGTCTCCGGACCGAGGGTCAGGAGCGTCTCGGCCCGGCCCTTGTCATCCGTGAACGTCGTGTCGGCGCTGAGGCGAAGCCCGCCGAGCTCGCTCTCCACGGTCCAAGCGATCGGGATGCCCGAGACCGGCATGCCCTCGCCCACCGAGGCGTTTACGACGAACGGCAGCGGGAGCTGAGACTCGATCTCGGCTACCTGCCCGTTGCCCTCCTCCGAAGCCAGCTGAACGAAGGCGGATGGCACGGTGAGCACATCGAAGCCGACCGCCTCGACATTGCTCGCGCTCGGGATGTCCGCGCGGACGCGACTCTCGTCCGCGACGCCGTCCGCCTCGAAGAACGCCTCTGCCACTCCCTCTTCGTCCGAGACCGCGAGGCTGGGGAAGACGCGGCCGGGGCCAGACTCGAGCAGGAATCGAACGGGGATACCCTCCACCGGATCACCCGCGGCCGCGACGACGCGGACGGCGATGGACGGATCGATCACGGCTCCCATCTCGACCGTGTCCGCGGCCGCGGAGAGGGCCTCGAGAAGCGCCGGCCCGACCCCCGGCTGGGTCGAGGCCGTCTGGCTGTCGGTGCAGCCGATCAGCGACAGCGCCACGACCGCCCCGAGCCACCAGCCGGAGCGTTTCGTGCCGCCGCTGTCACGGGCCGGACCCCTTTCGGCGCCCGGTCCTTCGCACCCGTTCCGCATGCCTTCTCTCGTGAACAAGAAAATACCCGAATCCCGGCCGACACAGATCGCCGATCCAGCCGGGATTGAACGGATACCCGCACACCTAAACTATGCTCCGCGCGCCGCTTGAGACAGTCCGCTTCGCATCCGGAAACGGCGCTCGAGAACCCGTCGACATGGCCCGTGTTTGCGGACAGGAAACCATCGGCCGCCTCCAGCTGTAGCACTTCCCTGCGGAGGGACGGGAGGTCGCGGGCCGGCGTCGAGCGAGTCTCGAGGTGCGGTTCGAGGAAAGTCCGGGCTCCGTAGGGCACGGTGCCGGGTAACGCCCGGGCGCCGCGAGGCGACGGAAAGTGTCACAGAGAGCAGACCGCCGATGGCGGCTTCGGCCGCACAGGCAAGGGTGAAAAGGTGGGGTAAGAGCCCACCGCGCCGCTGGAGACAGCGACGGCACGACAAACCCCACCGGGAGCAAGGCCAAATAGGGAGCGAGCGGCGGCCCGCCGCGATCGAGCTCCGGGTAGGCCGCTAGAGACGCCGGGCAACCGGTCGTCCGAGACAGATGATCTCCGCGGGGCGTCCTGCAACGCCCCGCCACAGGACCCGGCTTACGTCCCTCCGCAACCTTCACTACATTCGGCGGCCGTCACCGGCCGCCGATCTCATCCGGTCAGCGAAGCACGATCAGCGAGGCACGATCAGCGAGGCGGTCAGCGAGCACGAAAGGAGCCGCACGGACTTGAGCCATTCATCGTCGCCCCCTCCCCGGCCGCGCGATGCGAGCGAGGTCAGCTTCGACTTCGAGGAACGGGTACTGGACAACGGTCTCAGGGTCGTGCTGCACGAGGATCGGTCGGCTCCCATCGTAGCCGTCCACCTCATGTATCAAGTCGGGTCCAAGGACGAGAGGGCGGGCCGGCGGGGGTTCGCCCACCTGTTCGAGCACCTGCTCTTCCAGGGGTCGCAGCACGTCGCGGAGAGCGAGCACTTCAAGTTCATCCAGAACGCCGGCGGAACCCTGAACGGGTCGACCTGGTTCGATCGCACCAACTACTACGAGACGCTGCCGTCCAGTCACTTGGACCTCGCTCTCTGGCTCGAGTCGGACCGCATGGGCTTCTTCGCCCCCGGCATCACGCAGGAGAAACTGGACAACCAGCGGGACGTGGTGAAGAACGAGCGGCGGCAGGCCTACGAGAACCGGCCGTACGGACTGGCGTTCGAGACGGTGCTTCGCATGGCATACCCCGAGGGCCATCCGTACCGCCACCCGACCATCGGCTTCATGGAGGATCTCGACGCGGCGACGTTGGAGAACGTCCACGAGTTCTTCGACGGTTACTACGGCCCGAACAACGCGGTTCTGGTCCTGGCCGGCGACTTCGACACGAAGGATGCCCTTCGTCGAATCGACCGGTACTTTGACGAGATTCCGCCCCGTCCGCGACCTGCTTCGGTGGAGGTCCTGCCGCCCGCTATGGATGGCGAGCGTCGCGGGACGATCGAGGACCAGGTCCATGTGCCGCGAGTCTACCTGATGTACCACGCCCCTTCCTTCAGCGAACCCGATTTCGAGACGTCGGATCTCCTCAGCCATCTCCTGGCGGACGGCAAGAGCTCCCGCCTTCATCACGAGCTGATCTATGACAAGCGCATCGCGGGAGAGGTGCATGCCTTTACCTGGCCCACCGAGTGCGCCGGCATGTTCTTCGTGGTCGCGACGGCCCGGCCCGGCGTGTCCGCAGGGGGCCTCGAGGAAGCGATGCTCGAATCCGTTGCCGGTCTTCGCGGTGACGGGTTGAGCGAGGACGAGGTGGAGGGAGCCAGAAACCGGGCGCGTCGGGCGCTGGTGCAGCAGCTGAACGGTGTGGGAGAGCGTGCCGATGCCTTCGCCCACGCGGCGGTGCTGAGGGGAGAGCCGGGATACGTGAACGACGCCTTCGCGCGCTACCGGGCGGTGTCGCTGCAAGGCTGCGCCGGGCTCGCGAGCGAGATCTTCGACGACGATCGGCTCGTGGCGCTTCACGTCGTCCCCGCGACCGAAGACGCACCGGCCGAGGGCAAGGAAGCCGAAGGCGCGGAGGCCGAGTGAGCACGGCCGGCGCGCTGGATCGCACCCGCCCCCCTCCCTCCGAGGAGCTCCGTCCCCTCGAGCTGCCGCTCTTCCACCGCTTTCGCCTGGACAACGGCCTGAAGCTGCTGGTCGCCGAGAACCGGAAGCTGCCGGAGGTCTCGTTGCGCCTCATCCTGGAGGCGGGCGCCGTGGCGGAGCAGCCCGAACTGGGGGGCGTGGCCGAGTTGACGGGCCGGTTGCTCAGCGAGGGTGCTGCGGGGCGCTCGGCGATGGAGATGGCGGCCTGGCTGGACCGGCTGGGCGCCGCCTTCTGGGCCAGCGTCGGCTACGATGTGGCTAGCCTCTCGATGCACTTCCTCAGCGACGTGTCGGATGGAGCGCTGGACTATCTTCGAGCCGTGGTCCGGGAGCCTGCGTTCGAGGAGAAGGAGGTCGCCCGGGTTCGCCAGGAGCGTCTGGACGAGATCGAGCGCCACCTGGATGAGCCGGCGGTGCTCGCCGACCTTCGGCTCATTCGGACGATCTACGGAGGTCACCCGTACGGCCGTCCCGCCGGAGGGGTCCCCGAGACGGTGGCCAGCCTGGGAGCCGCCGGAGTGGCCGGGTTTCACAGGGAGCGGTACGTGCCCGACGGTGCCGTGTTGATCGCGTGCGGTGCGCTGGATGCCCGGGCGTTCAGGGACGCGGTGGCGCTCCGGTTCGACGACTGGACCGGCGCCGCCGGCCCTGCTGGGCTTCCGGCGCCGTCGAGCGAAGCGCCTGCTGGCGGGCTTCTCCTCGTGGATCGGGAGCACAGCGCTCAGGCGGAGATCCGGGTGGGCCGCATCGGCATGGAGTACGCGGCGCCTGATTTCTTCGCGGCGACCCTGGCGAACGCGATCCTGGGCGGGCTGTTCAACTCGCGGATCAACATGAACTTACGAGAAGACAAAGGCTGGACATACGGGGCCCGCAGCTCGTTCCGGTTCCGTCGCGGTGCGGGTCCGTTCGTGGTGAGCACCGCGGTGGAGAGCGCGGCGGCCGCCGGCGCGTTCCGAGAGATACTGGCCGAGATCAAAAGCCTGGTGGAGCGTCCGCCCGATGATGACGAGCTGCGCCTGGCGAAAAACGCGCTCACCCTGTCTCTACCGCGCCAATTCGAGACGCCGAGCCTCGTGACGGGGAAGGTGGCGACCCAACAGATCTACGAATTGCCGGAAGATTACTGGGAGACGTACGTGGACCGGGTGGAGGCGGTCACCCCTGAAGAGATCGTCGACGCGGCCGGCTCGCGAATCCCTTTCGAGTCCATGACGCTACTCGCGGTGGCCTCCGCCGCCGAGGTGAGACCGACGCTGGAAGAGGTGGGGGATGTGAGCGTTGAAAACGCCGAAAGCGGTTGCTAGGCCTTGACTTTCGGGAAATCTTCGGCTATGTTCGGGACTGATTCGTATCGGGCAGTACCAAGGAGCCGAAGTTGAAGTCCCCCGATACCGGCCAGATTGACAGCCGCGTCGTGTATCGGGGCAGTTTCTTCAAGGTACGCCGCGACCGGGTTCGCCTGCCGGATGGATCTGTGGGCGAGCTGGAGATTATCCGCCATCCAGGCGCGGTGGCCGTCCTTCCTGTTTACAGGCCGGGAGAGTGGTCGAGCGGCAACGGGGCCGCGGTCGTTCTGCTCCGGCAGTACCGATACGCGGCCGGCGGCTACGTGTGGGAGGTTCCGGCGGGGAAGCTGGACGCGGGCGAAGCCCCGGAGCTTTGCGCACGGCGCGAGCTGGAGGAGGAAGCGGGGCTGAGGGCGGCGGAGCTGCAGAAGCTGACGTCGATCTACACAACGCCGGGGTTCACGGACGAGCAGATCGACATCTATGCGGCGACCGGTCTTTCGGAGGGCCGAGCCGCCCCCGAGAGCACCGAGTTCATAGAGACGGAAACGTTATCCGTGGCGGAAGCGTTCCGTCTCATAGAGGAGGGCGAGATCGCGGATTCCAAGACGATCTGCTCCCTTCTCTGGGCGCGCTGCTTCACGGGCCTGATGGATGGGTGATGTGACAAACCTCGACTCTCGTGCGTCCTATAGTTGGAGACGGGACGGGGAAGCGTTTGGAGCCGATGTCTGAGATAGATCAATCAGCTGTCGCTCGCGACGGAGGCCTCACCGAAGAGGTAGCCGCGACGGAGACGCGTCGTGACCGAGCGGGCGAAGGGGAGGGTACAACCAGAATGCCGAAGTCGCTGGCTGTACAGCATGCAAAGGGAGAGTTGCGATCCCGGCACGAGCTCAAGGAGCTCAATGACGCCGAGCTTGTGGCCGAGTACCTCGAAGGAGGGCGGTTCGCGTTCCAGGAGTTGGTCGGGCGCTATCACGACCGCCTCCTGAACTTCATCTACAGAACGATCGGAGATCGGGACCGCTCGGAGGATCTCGTTCAGGAGACTTTCGTGCGGGTCTACCGGCATCTGCATCGTTTCGATCCGACCAAGAAGTTCTCGACGTGGATCTATACGATCGCGAGCAACCTGGCGAAGAACGAGCTCAGGAACCGGTCGCGCAATCCCATGGTCCTGTTCCAGGCGATCAAGAAGAACTGGGATGCCGACCACCGGCCGCTACAGTGGGAGGACCGGTCGTACGCGCCGGACGATCTCTTCCGGAAACGGCATCTGCGGGCGCAGGTCGAGAAGGCCGTGGAGGAGCTGCCGGAGCATCACCGCGTCGTCTTCGTCCTGCGTGAAATGGAGGGCAAGACGTACGATGAGATCTCGGAGATCACGGGCGTGACGTTGGGGACCGTGAAATCCCGCCTCAACCGCGCAAGGAACAAGTTCGCTCAGATCGTCGCGCCCATGCTCGAGTAGCAGGCGAGCGGCGGCCGACGACATCGCGACACGCATTGAAGGGCGGCCCTCGAGGCCGCCCTTTTTTGTTGGGAACCCCCCCTGCCCAAACGAGTAGAAATCGCCGGTTCCCAAAGCGTAGCCGGGCCTTCGGGTTCGCGTCGGAAGCGCGAACGGCTGTCCGGAGGTGCCGTTGCCCGGGAGAGGGTTGCTCGTGATGGATTGTGGGGAGTTTCTCGAAGGTTACTCGGACTACTCGGATGGTCTTCGGACGCCCGAACAACTTCGGGATTTCGACTCCCACCTCCGAGAATGTCCGACCTGCGCGCGATACCATCGCGTGGTCAGACAGGGGATCGATCTGTTCCGACAGCTTCCGCGACCCGACGCCTCTCCCGATTTTCTCCCTCGCCTGCGGCACCGCCTCTACCACATCGACGACCACACGGTGTTGGGGTCGCGACTCGGCGGCGGCGCCGCCCTGGTCGCGATGGCAGCGGTGGGGCTGCTCGCCGTCGTGTGGCTCCCGTTCGCGAGCAGGATTCCGGTCGAGATCGAGCTCGCGCCGGTCGCGGTGACCGTCCCGGCGCCCAGCGCGGAGGTTCCGTCCCTGTTCAGCCCCGGGCCGTTCGTGACCCCGGTGATCTACGAGGGGATGTGGGTCGGGGGCGCCATCCCCACGATCTGGGAGCGCCGGGCGGGATCCGAAGAGCTTTTCGAGCCCCTTGTGCAGATCGGCTGGTCCGCGCTGGAGAGCGATCCGTCGCGCTAGTTGGTCCATCGGAAAACGAAGCACCGATGGCTCTGCCACCGGATAACCAACTGCAGCAGGCGCTGAGCCGCGGCGACGTGGAAGGCGCTTTTTTCTTGTTCGGCGACGCGCCGCAGCAACGCGACGCTGCGGCACGCCGGATCGTCGATCACGCCCTCGACCCGTCGACTCGGGACTTCAACTTCGACCGCTTTCGTGCGGACGACGTGGATCCGGAGACGCTCGCGGCCGCGCTGCACACTCCACCCATGTCGGGCGACCGGCGCGTGGTTCTCCTTGTGGAGGCTCAGGAGCTCGGCACGGCGGCGGCCAAGGTCGTCGACACCGTGCTCGACGCTCTCCCGCGTCAGCTCACCTTCGTGATCACGGCCGGGCCCGCATCCGGGAAGGCCGAGAAGACGATGAAGGGATTTGCCAAGCGGTGCCGAAGCTACGAGTGGCGGGTTCCCCGCGAGGACGCGCTGCCCGGGTGGCTGCTGGAGCAGGCCAGAGGACGCCACGGATACGAGTTGTCCGAGCGAGCCGCGCAAGCCGTGGCCGACGCGATTGGACCGGAGCTCGGCCTGCTGGAGAGCGAGCTGGAGAAGCTCTCGCACGCCGCGGAGGGCGGTCGCGTATCGCTGGAAGCGGTCCGCCGTCTGGTGCCCAACGTACGCCAGGTAAACCGCTGGGAGTGGCTGGATCAGGTCGCTGCGCGCCGATACGACGGCGC
>JAUWDL010000013.1 GCA_030608825.1 Gemmatimonadales bacterium | reverse complement strand
CTCGCCGTCTCCGACGAGGAATCGGAAGCTGCCGCCGTCGAGCTGGGGAAGGCCGGTGTCAGCGCTTCCATCGAAGGCGGCGCGACGCTGGCGGCCGCGCGGCGGCTGAGGGAAGAGGGGCAGCTCATCGATGGCGAGACGGTCGTTCTCTTCAACACGGCGCACGCCCTCGTCTACTAACGATCAGCTCTGCCGGGGAGCAGCGCGCACAGCGGACGGGCCTCTGCCGAAACCGGTGCGCGGACCGCGTCCGCAGCGGATCCGCGAGGCGAGGTGGTGGGTACGAGGAGCCGGGTAAAGCGGGCCGACAAGGGTACTGGCGTGGGGGACGGATGCGGTCGAAGTTGCCTGCCGGCGGCTCGGTGGCCGCCGACCCGCGGGACTACATGAACTCGAGAAAGGGAAGTCCGCGCAAATGAACAACTCAGGAGCGAGCGTTCGGCCTCTCGCCATCGCCCTGGCCCTGGCGGCTGGTGCCGCCGTCCCCGCCGACCTTGCGGCACAGGAGGAGGACGCGTGCCGCCTCGTGTCCAACACTTCGACCGAGGGAGCCGTCGAGAAGCTGACGACTGCCGGCGAGACGGAAGACCCGGAGGCTCAACGGGCGCTGTTCGCGGAGGCGTTGGAGGACCTGCAGTCGGAGATTCAGGACGACGACGATCCCACGGCGTTGTGGCTGGCGGCCGAGGCCAATATAGGGCTGGGAGACTTCGAGGCGGCCGATGCGCTGTTGATCCGATTCGTCGGCGCGAACCCGGCCTGCCAGGAACGCTCGGAGAACTCGAGATTCAACGCCTGGGCGACGGCGTACAACGAGGCGATCCAGCACTACCAGGCGAATGACATGGAGGGAGCGCTCGCCGCCTTCCTCAATGCGAACGCGATCAAGAAGGACTCGCGGGCCTTCAACAACGCCGGGCTTCTGTATCAGAACCTCGATGACCAGGAAGCCGCGATCGAGCAGTTTCAGGGTGCCGTCGAGGCGGACGATCCCAGCGATCAGGCTCGGGACGCGTCGCTCAACCTGGCCGAGGCGCTGCGATCAGCCGGCCGGGCCGCCGAGGCGATCGAGATGCTGCGGCTCTTTGCCGAGGTGCACCAGAACGACGTGATGGCCGAGATGAACTACGCGGTGGCTCTTACGATAGAGGGCGATGCGGCCGCGGCCCAGCCGACCTTCACGAAGCTCCTGGCACGCGACGACCTCACGGTAGACCAGTGGAACCAGGTGGGAGTGGGACTCTACGAGGCCGAGTCCTTCGAAGATGCCGTCACCGCCTTCCAGAAGGCCCGGGCCTTGAATCCGTACGATCGGGATGCCCTCAACAATCTGGCGACCTCGGCTCTCGAAGCCGGTGACATCGAGCTCGCGGCAGAGCTGAGCCGGTTGCTCGTCGAGAGATATCCGTACGACTTCGATGCCTACACGCTGCTCGCCAACACGGCCAGCAAGACGGAAAACGCTGCCCTCGCCCTTCAGATCATTCAGGAGCGCGGCGGCCTGGCCTTCAGCCTCGAGAACGTCCAACTCCGGGAGCGGGGTGAGAACGCGTATGTGGTGGAGGGTCTGGTCATGGGGCGAAGCGAGGAGGTTGGCGGCCAGGTGACCATACCGATCGAGTTCCTGGACCAGCAGGGGGAGGTGGCCGCCACGGAGCAGCTTCAGCTCGTCATTCCGGCCAACGGGGAGACCGAGATCTTCCAGGTGGAGCTGACGAGCGGCGTGCCGATCGCGGGCTTTCGCTTCCAGAAGGTCGCGAGCAGCTAGTCGGGGCGACACCTTTCCTCGGGTCCGGCGCCTGATGACCGGCAGCGGACGACGAACCCGCGGGGTGGCCTCCACCCACGACGGGACGTCGCACTGCGAGTCGTGCGGGCGGGAGCGGCCCGAGGCATCGACCTACTGTCCCTGGTGCGGCCTGCTCGATCATCCACAAGTTTGCGCACGTCATCGGAACCACATGGCGTTCCACCGGTGCGCGGTATGCGAGTTGAACCTGTGCTCCGAGTGCCGCCGCGGAGGGCGGCGTACGGCATTATGCGGGGACCACGAGCATGTGCGGTTGATCTCCGGGTGGGCCGAGGCCGCACGAAGCACGGACGAGGCCGAGGCCGAGGTCCTGGCCGCTCGACTGCGGGTGGCGGACGTGGATGTTCAGGTCTTCTCCCAGAAGGACCATGTCAACGTCGTGGCATTGGGCGCGCTGGCCCTCGTGAGAGTGCTCGTTCCAGTCTTCCAGCTCCAAGAGGCTCAGCGGGTTCTGGCCGCGGAATGATCCGCGTCGCACAGGTCCGAAAGGGCTCCATCGGAGCCGACCTCGACATCCAGGTCGGTTCGAGTCTTCTCCGCCTCAACGGAGAGGAGCTGCGAGACGCCCTCGATCTCCAGTACCTGGAAGCCGCCGAGCTCGTGGAGCTGGAGGTGGAGCTGCCCGGCGGCCGGCACATCACGTACGAGATCGAGAAGGACGGCTCGGAATCTCTCGGGCTGGTGCCCGAAGCCGATCTGATCCGGCGCTGCACGAACGCGTGCCCCTTCTGCTTCGTCAAAGGGAATCCGAAGACAGAGAAACTGCGGACCACGCTCTACATCAAGGACGATGACTACCGGCTCTCCTTCATGTACGGGCACTACGTGACGCTGACGAACCTGAGGGAGGAAGACTGGGAGCGGATCGGGGAGCAGCGTCTGTCGCCCCTTTTCGTGAGCGTTCATGCGACGGATCCGGAAGCGCGAGCGAAGATGCTCGTGAACCCCAGGTCTCGGGAGATCAATGAACAGCTGGATCGGCTCGAGGCCGCCGGGATAGCCGTTCACGCCCAGGCGGTGCTCTGTCCCGGCGTCAATAGCGGTCCGGTGTTGGATCGGACGATCCTGGAGCTGTACGAACGCGGCGATTCGGTGCTTTCGCTCTCCGTCGTGCCGGTAGGCCTCACTCGGTTCAACCAGGATTCGGGCATCCGGCCCATGACCCCGGAAGAGTGCGCGTGCGCGCTTCGCCAAACGGCCCCGATCCGCGGGCGCGCGCTCGAGGAGCGTGGCTACGCCTGGTGTTACGCATCCGATGAGATGTTCCTCCTGGCCGGGCTGGATGTGCCCGGACGGGAGTACTTCGACAACGAGGAGCTGGTCGGCAACGGTGTTGGAGCGATCTCCGGGCTCCGCGAGGCCATCCGTGCCGACCTGCCGCGCCTCCCCAGCCTCACGGGGCGCACGATCCTCCTGGCCACCGGCACCGCGATGGGGCCGACTCTCGCTGAGCTCGGCCGCGAGCTGCAGGCTGCGTGCGGCGTGGAGGTCAGAACGGTTGCCGTGCCCAACTCGATGTACGGACCACAGGTGACGAGCGCCGGCTTGATCTCCGGAACCGACTACCTGGACGCGCTGCGTGCCGGCGGGTCCTATGATCTGGCCATTCTCTCCCGATCGGCGGTCAACGAGCGCGGCTTCTTCCTCGACGACGTCTCGCTGGACGACGTTCGAGCCGGCGTGCCGGGAGCCGAGATTCGCGCGAGTGATCACGTGACGGACGTTCTGCTGAGATGGAACTGAGCTCCGCCCCGCCGGCGGCCAGACTGGCCGACCTTCCGACCGTGGTGATCGTCGGACGACCCAACGTCGGGAAGTCGACGTTGTTCAACCGAATCGTAGGTCGGCGGGTGGCGATCGTGGCCGAAGAGCCGGGGGTGACGAGAGACCGCCAGTTCGCCACCGCCGAGTGGGGAGGCCGGTCTTTCCTGCTCGCCGACACCGGCGGCGTCACGGATGTGCCCGGGCGGGGGATCGATGCGGAAGTCCGGCAGCAGGTGCTCGCGGCGATCGATCATGCGGACGTCATCATTCTCGTCGTCGACGGCCGGGAGGGCGTGACGCCGGTCGACCTGCACATCGCCGATCTCCTTCGGACCTCGGGCACGCCCGTGCTGTTGGCCGCGAACAAGGTGGACGAGCCCCTCGGATCGCTCGCCCACCTCGAGTTCTACGAGCTGGGGCTCGGCGAGCCCGCTCCGGTGGCGGCGCTCTCCGGCAAGCAGAGCGGCGACCTCCTCGACCGGCTGATCCGACTGCTCCCGGAGAGCAGGGCCGAGGCCGAGCAGGCCTACGATGTGAGCCTGGCGGTCATCGGCAAGCCGAACGTGGGAAAGTCCAGCTACGTGAACCTGCTTCTGGGCGAGGATCGCGTGATCGTGGCCGAGGAGGCGGGAACGACGCGTGACGCGATCGACACGTACCTGGATCTCGAGGGCGTCCGGGTCCGTCTGGTCGACACGGCGGGCCTCCGCCGTCGCTCGCGGGTGCAGGGCGAGATCGAGTTCTACAGTCGCCTTCGTGCGGCCCGAGCGATCGAGCGTTCGGATGTCTGTCTCCTGATGGTCGATACCGCAGCCGGCGTGACAAATCAGGATTTCCGGATCGGAGAGCAGGCGTGGGAGGCGGGATGCGGGCTGGTGTTCGTGGCCAACAAGTGGGACCTGGGAGAGGATCGTGGGCCCGCCATTCACGCCCAGTTCGAACGCGACCTTCGCGAGCGCGCGCCCTTTCTCCGCAAGCTGCCGATCATCACGACGTCGGCCTTGACCGGTCTCCGTGTCCGAAAGGTCGCGGAGCTGGCGCTCGAGGTGCAGAAGCGGCGCCAGCAGCGAATCCCGACGGCTGAGGTCAACCGGCTGCTCGCCGAGCTCGCGGGGCGCCTCCAACCGCCGCAGAGCTCGCGGGGCGAGGTCAAGATCCTGTACGGAACCCAGGTATCGTCGGCGCCGCCGTTCTTCGTGCTGTGGCTGAACCGACCCAAGGATCTGGCCACGCACTATCTTAGGTACATCGAGAATGGCTTCCGCGATGCTTGGGATTTCCTCGGGACGCCGATCCGCTTCCGCCTGAAGAGACGGGAAGAGGCACGCAGGTGAAACCCGCGCTACTTATCATCGCTGCGTATCTGCTGGGTTCGATCCCGTTCGGCTACGCCGCCGGTCGGCTGGCGCGCGTCGATCTCCGGGCCACAGGCAGCGGAAACACGGGGGCGACGAACGTCTATCGCTCACTCGGGCTGTGGGGGGCGGTGCCCGTCATCCTGCTGGACGTGCTCAAGGGCTTCCTGCCCGCGTGGCTGTTTCCGATGTGGGACGGAGAGGCGTGGCCCTACCTGGCGATCGTCTACGGAATCGCGGCTGTGGCGGGACACGTCTGGTCTGTTTTCCTGCGTCTGCGCGGCGGCAAAGGCGTGGCCACGGCAGCCGGCGTCATGCTGGCCCTGGCCCCGATCGCGGCGGCGATCGCGATGCTGGTGTGGGTCGGCCTCGTCCTCATCACCGGCTTCGTGTCCGTCGCATCGCTGATCGCCGCCGCGCTGGTTCCCGTTCTGGCCTACTTCGAGGATGCGCCGATCGAGACGATCGTCTTCGCGCTGGGGATCGCGAGCTTCGTCTGGTGGACGCACCGCTCCAATCTGGTTCGTCTCGTCCGTGGCGAGGAGCTAGGGTTTCGAGCGGTGCGCCCATTGAGGAAGGTCGATCGGGAGGGGGCGCGCGAGTCCCCGACTCGGGAGGAGCCGTGAGCCGGCCGGTTTGCGTTCTCGGAGCCGGAAGCTGGGGCACGGCGCTGTCTCACGTGCTGGCGCGAAACGGGGCGAGCACCACGACCTGGGCTCACAGCGCGGCCGTTGCCGAGGAGATCAACGAGGAGAGGCGCAACACGAAGTACCTGCCAGGGGTCGAGTTGGCGCCCTTCAGAGCTACGACCGTGATCTCCGATGCGGTGGCCGATGCGGGCGTTGTCGTGTGCGTGGTCCCCTCTCACCACGTGCGAGAGGTGCTGGGTCGAGCGAAGCCCGACCTGAGGGGCGAGCCGATTCTGGTGAGTGCATCCAAGGGCATCGAGGTCGGGACCGACCTGCGGATGAGCGGGCTTTTCTCGGAGGTGCTCGGCGATGAGACGGCCGCGGATTGCGTGGTGCTCTCGGGTCCGAGCTTCGCCGAAGAGCTCGTGCGGGGACTGCCGACCGCCTGCGCCGCCGCCTCCTCTTCCGAGGCGAACCGAAACGAGGTTCAGCGGCTGTTTCAGAACGATCACTTTCGCATCTACACGCTTGCCGACGTGGTGGGGACCGAGCTGGGTGGATCGCTCAAGAACGTGATCGCGCTCGCCGCGGGGATCAGTGACGGGCTCCGGTTGGGAAACAATGCCCGAGCGGCCTTGATGACACGCGGGCTCGCGGAGATCATCAGGCTGGCGACGCACCTCGGCGCTGAGGAGCATACCCTGGCTGGCCTCGCGGGGATCGGGGATCTTATTCTGACGTGCACCGGCGATCTGAGCCGCAACCGCACGGTGGGCCTGGCGATCGGGGCGGGACGGTCACTGGACGAGGTCCTGGCGGGGATGCACAACGTGGTCGAGGGAATCCGAACCACGAGGGCGGCGGTGGAGCTTGCCGACCGTTACGACGTGGAGATGCCGATCGCGAGCGCCGTTTACTCGATACTATACGAGAGTGTGGCGCCCGCTCAGGCGCTGACGAACCTGATGGCGCGGGATCCGAAACCCGAACGCTGGAGCTGAGCACGTTGAACGACCGAATCGCAGCCAAGGAGTACTACTCGATCGGCGAGGTGTGTCAGATCACCGATCTCAAGCCGCACGTCCTGCGTTACTGGGAAAGCCAGTTTTCGGTGCTCAAGCCCACGAAGAACGCGGCCGGAAACCGGGTGTACCGACGCCGGGAGATCAAGCTCATCCAACTCCTTCGGCACCTCCTGTACGGCGAGAAGTACACGATCGAGGGAGCCCGTCAGAAGCTGGATCAGCTGCGGAAGCAGGGCAAGTTGGCGAAAGCCTCCCGAGTGGCTCTGGACTCGGAGACGGTGCGCGATGTGCGCCGGGAAGTCGATTCGCTGGTCGAGGTGCTCGGCTCGGTTTGATCTCGCACCAGGCCCCGCCGCCGGAAGGCGGCACTGACGAGGATGCGAGTCCCCTGCGGTTCCTCTGCACGAACGACGACGGGATCGATGCCTCCGGACTCGAGCTTCTCATCCAGGCTGCGGAGAAGCTCGGCGAGGTCTTCGTGGTCGCCCCCGACCGGCAGCGAAGTGCCTCGAGTCACTCGCTGACGCTCCACAGCCCCATCAGGCCCACGGAAGTGTCCGCCGGCCGGATCACGCTGGATGGCACCCCGACCGACTGCGTCCTCATCGCGATCAGCGAGCTCTGCGAGCATCGGCCGGATTTCGTCCTCTCCGGCGTGAACCACGGCCCCAACATGGGCGAGGACGTTCTCTACTCCGGCACCGTGGCCGCCGCGATGGAGGGGACGATTCTCCACGTGCCTTCGATCGCCTTCTCGTTCGCCGGCCGAGATGACGACCGCCTGGCCGGTTACGCCGACTTGCTGGAACGCCTCCTGCGGGGGCTCGTCACGAGAGATGACTTCCCCAAGGAGACGTTCTTGAACATCAACTTGCCGGACCTGCCGGCGGACGAGGTTCTGGGCTCGCGCGTGACGGTCCTCGGCCGGCGCCGGTACCTGGACTCGATCAACCGCCGCCTCGATCCGGCGGATCGTGAGTTCTTCTGGATCGGGGGGGGCACGCCGGAATGGAAGAGGAACGCCGATTCCGATTTCAGTGCAGTGGATGCGGGGCACGTCTCGATCACGCCTCTGCATCTCGATCTCACGAACTTCCGGCTCATCGAAGAGGTGGGGAATTGGCCGCTCGAGCTCTGACGGGCGCCTACCAGAGGGATCGGCACCGCCTCGTCGAGCGATTGCAGGCGTCCGGCATCGAAGATCTGGCGATCCTGCACGCCTTCGCCTCGGTTCCTCGCCACCGCTTCGTGCCGGAGGCGGTTCGGCACCGGGCCTATGCCGACGCCGCCCTGCCCATCGGGCACGGACAGACGATCTCCCGGCCGGGGGTGCACGCCTTGCATCTGGCGTTCTGTGAGCTTGGCGGCGACGAGCGAGTGCTCGAGATCGGGACAGGCTCAGGCTTCCAGACCGCGCTGCTATCTTTGCTTGCGGGGGAGGTATACAGCATCGAGAGGATCCCGGAGCTGGCCGAATCCGCCCGTCGGGCGTTGGGGGAAGCGGGCGTGGACGGCGTGCACCTGACGATCGGAGATGGAAGCGGCGGGTGGCCGGAGGCCGCGCCCTTCGACGTCATCCTCATCGGGGCGGCCGCTCCCGAGCCTCCCGCTCATCTGTACCCGCAGTTGACGCCCGGCGGTCGACTCCTGGCGCCGGTCGGTGATCCGGAGCATCAGGAGTTGGTCTGTGTCCGGGCCCGGGAGGGATCGTTCGACGTAGAGACGATCGACCGCGCGCGCTTTGTGCCGCTCATCGGTGAGCGAGGTTGGTGACCACGGCCGGGTCGAGCGGCGGGGCCGGGGAAGGGAAGGGCCGGCCTGGCCCCTTTCGCCGGCTCTATCATTGGGTGCTGGATTGGGCTCACCGTCCCGGCGGTCCCGTGGCGCTGTTCGGCATCGCGGCGGCCGAGTCGTTCATCTTTCCGATTCCGCCCGATGTGCTGCTGATTCCGCTTTCGCTCGGAAACCCTCGGCGGGCGCTCCGGTTCGCGGCTTTGTGCACGGTGGGGTCGGTGCTCGGTGCCATGCTGGGCTACCTCATCGGCCTCGGGCTCTACGAGAGCGTCGGGCGGCCGATCATGGAGCTGTACGGGTACGCCGACGAGTATGCGGGGATCGGCCGGGCCTACCGAGAGAACCTGGTCCTCGCACTGGGTACCGCGGGCTTCACGCCGATTCCGTTCAAGGTGTTCACGATAGCGGCCGGCGGCTTCCACGTGCCGTTTCTCTCGTTCGTGGCGGTCACGGCGGTGAGCAGGGGGATGCGCTTCTTTCTCGTGGCTGGCCTGATTCGCGCCTTCGGCGAGCCGATTCGGGAGTTCATCGAGCGGTACTTCAACCTTCTCACATTGGTCTTCACGGTACTCCTGATCGGTGGCTTCGTGCTGCTCGGAATCCTATCCGCGCGTTGACGCTCCCTTCCTTCCGCCGGTAGCTTCCTGAGCCTATGAACCAGAGTGAGACGGCCGGCCACCCGCCGGCAGTGGCCGAAGAGGCCGAAGTGGCGTTCACGCCCGCGCGGGCGGAGGAGGTCGCAGAGCGCGTAAGACAGCAGCTGCGCGACTATCCGGATTTCCCGCGGCCGGGAATCCTCTTCCGGGACGTGATGCCTCTGTTCCAGGATCACGTCCTGTTCTCCGACGTGATCGGAGTCTTCGCGGATCATGCCACCGCGGTCGGCGCGGAGAAGATCGCCGGCATAGAATCTCGCGGCTTCCTGTTCGGGGTTCCCGTCGGTCTGCGGCTGGGGGTCCCGTTCATCGCCGTGCGGAAGAAGGGGAAGCTGCCGGGGGAGACGATCGCCGCCGAATACGATCTCGAGTACGGCAACTCACATCTGGAGCTCCAGGCCGATGCGGTCAGGCCCGGCGAGCGCGTCTTGATCGTCGACGACCTCCTGGCGACGGGCGGAACCGCCGCGGCCACCGCGTCGCTCATCGAGGAGCTCGGTGGTACCGTGGCTGCGCTCCAGGTGCTCGTCGAGCTGGCAGCGCTCCCGGGAAGGGAAGCGGTAGACTCGTACAACATATTTGCGTTACTTACCTTGTAAGCACTTATCTAACCCTGTTAGAGAAGTAGGATAGATGCCCGGAGCCGTAGCCAAGAAGAAGCGGAAAGACGAACTCTCGCAGGAGGATCGGTTCCTCCACTTCGTCGAGGATGGAAGCGCGTGGGCGCAGGCCCATACGCGTGCGGTCCTCATGATCTCGGTCAGCCTTGTCCTCCTCGTGGGAGGCGTCCTGTATTATCGGAGCTATCGCGAGAGCCTGCGCACGCGGGCGGCGATCGAGCTGAACCAGCTTCGCGCGACGCTGACGGTGGCTGACGCCGTCCCACGATTGACCGGTTTCGTGGCACGATTCGACGGGACCCCCGCCGCGACGGAGGGCCGCTTGCTCCTCGCCAAGATCCAGCTGCAGAGCGGACAACCCCAGGCGGCGCTCGGCGTCCTCGATCCGATCGCCTCAAAACCCGTCGATATCCCGAGCGGGTACGCCGTCAAGCTCCTTCTCGCCGAAGGGTACAAGAACACCGGGGAGTACGACCGATCCCTCGCCCAGCTCAACGCGATCATCGAGGGCGCCTACGTGCCCTACCAGCGGCATCGCGCGCTGGCAGAGCGGGGAAGGCTGCTCGCGGACCTCGGGCGCCTTGAGGAGGCCGCCGTGGCCTACCAGCGCCTCGTGGACGACGAAAGGGCCACGGATGACCTCTATCGGGTGCGTCTCGGCGAGATCCAGGCCATGATCGCCTCGGGAGCGACACCTCAGCCGACGACCTTCTCGGCGCCCGCCCCAGCTCCTCCCGAAGAGGGTGCAGAGGCTCTGATTCCGGGTGCGGATGGTGCCGATACGGCCGGATCTGATGCCGAGCCGGGCGGCTCTGATCCCGAGGTCGGTCTCCCGGACACGGCGTCCACCCCCGACGGACCCTCGCCGGACTCTGGCACCGTGCCCGCCGACTCGGCGTCGGCTGGAGGCTCCGGCTAAGCTCGAGCCCAGTGAGCCGGTCCGCCGCCGAGCTGTTCAGATCGTCCCCATCGCTCCGACGCCTTTTCACGCCTCTCTACGCTCACAACGCCTCCGGGCCGCCCTCTCGCCCTCGGGGATCCGGGTTTCGCCGTCCTGACGCCTTCTGAGGGCTTTTCTTCCTGTCTGCTGCCTGGCCCCAAGCCTCTTTCCGCCATCGGTGGCCGCTGTGGTGGCGGGTTGGTTTGGGATCCCCGTGGCGAACGGCGCATAATGTACATTATGTAAACTACAGGTAAGTGACGGTCGCAGATCACCCCTCCCTTGATGGAAGAGGCACTCCCCCGTTCGGCACTTCTCACGTGACTTCAGTCGACGTGAGCTAGATGGTAGTGCGTTGTGAGTTAGAGATCAGAGACGGCCGAAGATGCCCTTGAAACGAAGCCACCAGACGCGCCAGATCGCTTCGCGCACGATCCCGCCGGACATCTTGCTCTCTCCCTCGTGGCGCTCGACGAACACGATCGGGATCTCGGCGATGTCGAAGCCGCCCTTCCAGGCCCGAAAGTTCATCTCGATCTGGAAGGCGTATCCGGTGGAGGCGACACAGTCGAAGTCGATCGCCTCGAGGACCTCCCTGCGAAAGCACTTGAAGCCGGCCGTGCTGTCCGTGAGACGGAGGCCGGTGACCCACCTGGCGTACTTGTTGGCGCCATAGCTCAGCAAAAGCCTGGACATCGGCCAATTCACGACGTTGACCCCTCGGAGGTAGCGGGAGCCCACGACAACGTCGTGGGACTCGATCGCGCTCAGGAAGTCGCTCAGATAGGTGGGATCGTGCGACAGATCGGAATCCATCTCGAAGAGGACGTCGTATCCGCGCTCCAGGCCTTCGCGGAAGCCGGCGAGGTAGGCTGAGCCGAGGCCCAGCTTCCCGGAGCGGCGAAGGACGAAGATCCGGTCGCTCCGCCCCGCCATCTCCTCGGCG
>JAUWDL010000205.1 GCA_030608825.1 Gemmatimonadales bacterium | reverse complement strand
ATCCCTATACGCAGCGCAGCCTGCATGAGGAGCGGCCCGACTTGGTGGAGAAGTACACGGAGTTTCTGGAGGCGCAGTGGGAGGCACACCAGGCGCTGGCGACACGCTTCACCCCCGGTGGCGAGATCGCTCTGACTCCCGAACAGCTCGAGACGCTTCGCGCTCTGGGCTACATCCAGTGAGGAAGCAAAGGGGAAGGACCACGTAAACAGCGTGGGGGCGGTTCCTTCGGGGCCGCCCCTTCGTTCATCTGCGCGTACGCGCGTACGCGGCCCCTCCACGCTCCTGATCCCGTCCTCGTAGAGCCGCACGTTCGGCCGACCAAAACCATACGTCGGCGCACGGTAGACACCGTCTGCTGCCTTGTTCTATGCTTGAAAATGACCGGATCCGACTCCACCGCTAGGAAGGTGACTGCGTGCGCGTAGGGATTCTCGACGTCCTGGCCCAGCCAGCCCAGCGTCTGCGGCCCGCTAGGTTGATGCCACGATGAAGGACCTGTCGGACTTCCAGCGCCGCCGGGGCGAGGCGGAGAAAATCGACCTCAGCTCCGTCGACGTCGACCGGATCCGCCAGCTGATGCGCTGGGGTTTCTGGGTCCTGGCGCTAATCCTGGTCTGGGCGGGGCTGAGCTGGTCGCGGGGTTTCTACACCGACTGGCTCTGGTTCCGCGAGCTCGGCTACGAGGCGGTGCTGGTCGAGATCGTGACGACCCGGATCGTCCTCTTCGCGCTCGCGGGCGCCCTCTTCCTGGGCCTCGGGCTCGTCGGCCTGCGTGCCGCCGCCCGGTCCACCGACCGGCCGCCGCTCCCGAACGCGCCGATGGAAGCGCCGGACTACCACTTCGTCCACAAGTACCTGGTCCGGGGCGCGGCCGTGGCCCTCCTGCTGGCCGCCGTGGTTCTGGGCCGGTACGCGGGCTCGGAGTGGGAGACGGTCCTACTCGCCCTGAACGCCGTCCCGTTCGGAGAGTCGGACCCGATCTTCGGCCGGGACTTCGCTTTCTACATCTTCACGCTTCCGGCCCTGCGCCTGGCGCACGGCTGGCTCCTGACTGCGGTTGTGGGCCTCGGGCTGATCCTCGTCGGCTTCCGCTACGTGACGGGCCACCTTCGGGGCGATCCGGCGCTCCTCGGAGGCGGAGCGCGGAAGCGGCTGGCCGTGCTGGGCGCGGCGATCTTCCTGCTGATCGCGGCCGGACACTGGCTGGGGCGCTACGAGCTCCTGTTTTCGCCCACCGGGACGGTGTTCGGCGTGGGCTACACGGACGACCACGTGCACCTGCCGGGCCGCACGCTGCTGGCCGTCGTCGCCCTGGCGACCGCGGGGTTCGTGTTCGTGGGCGGCGTCTTCTCCCGCGGACGTCGGTGGATCGTCTGGCCCGCCGCCGGCTGGTTCGCCCTCTGGATCCTGGTGGGAGTCGCCGCGCCCGCGGCGGTGCAGCGGCTGCGGGTGGAGCCGAGCGAGCTGGCGCTCGAGCGCGACTACCTGGCCAGCAACATCGCGTTCACGCGCCGGGCATTCGGGCTGGAAGGCCTGGCGTCGCGCGACCATCCGGCCCGCGGCGCGATCGAGGGGGAGACGGTCGCCGGCAACCGCGGGACGATCCGGAACATTCGGCTATGGGACGAGGGCCCGCTGCTCCAGAGCTACAACCAGATCCAGTTCTTCCGCCTCTACTACGACTTCCTGGCCGTGCACACCGACCGCTACACGGTGGACGGCGAGCTGCGGCAGGTGATGCTCGCCACGCGCGAGCTGTCGGCCGAGAAGCTCCCGGCCGAGGCGCAGCGCTGGGTGAACCGGCGCCTCCAGTTCACCCACGGCTACGGGGTGGCCATGAGCCCCGTGACCGAGGTCCAGGCCGGCGGGCGGCCCGCCTTCCTGATCCGCGACGTCCCCCCGGTCGGCCAGATCCTGCTCGAACGTCCCGAGATCTACTACGGCCTCCGGAGCCTGGACTTCGTGATCGCACGCACCGGGATGCAGGAGTTCAACTACCCGGGTCCCGAGGGGCCCGAGTACACGCGCTACACTGGGAGCGGCGGGGTGCGGGTGAGCTCGTTCCTCCGCCGGCTCCTCTACGCCTGGCAGTTCGGCGACCTGAACATTCTGATCACCGGCGAGGTGGGACCCGAGAGCCGCATCCAGTACCGCCGGACGGTGACCGAGCGCGTGGGCGCGATCGCCCCGTTCTTGATGCTGGACCGCGAGGCGTACGCCGTGGTCGCCGACGGCCGGGTGTCCTGGATCCAGGACGCCTACACGGTCACGCACCGCTACCCCTACTCGACGCGGTGGGACGGCCGGTTCAACTACATCCGGAACAGCGTGAAGGCGGTGGTGGACGCCTACGACGGGAGCGTGGACTTCTACATCTTCGACCCCGACGACCCGCTGGCCCTGACCTACCAGGCCATCTTCCCGGGGCTCTTCAAGTCGCGGGAGGAGGTGCCGGAGCACCTGCGCGCGCACGTCAGGGTGCCCCTGGACCTGTTCACCGTGCAGACGCAGATGCTGCTCCAGTACCACATGCGGGACCCGGTCGTCTTCTACAACAAGGAGGACCAGTGGGATGTGCCGGTCCAGACCTCCTTCGGCCAATCCAATCCCCTCGAGCCGTACTACATCGTGGCCCGGCTGCCCGGCGAGGAGGCGGAGGAGTTCCTGCTGATCCAGCCGTTCACGCCCGACAAGCGGCACAACCTGGTGGGGTGGATGGCGGCCCGGAACGACGGCGAGCACTACGGCGAGCGGATCCTGTTCCGGTTCCCGACGGGGCGGCACGTGGACGGCCCCAACCAGATCGAAGCGCGGATCGACAACGATGCGGTGATCTCAGAGCAGTTCACGCTCTGGGGCCAGGTGGGCTCGGAGGTGATGCGGGGGATCCTCCTGGTCATCCCGATGGGCGACGCGGTGCTCTACGCCGAGCCGGTCTTCCTGAAGCCGGAGACGCTGGACTTCCCGGAGCTCCGCCGCATCATCCTGGCCGACGCCCGTCAGGTGGTGATGCATCGGACGCTGGACGCCTCCGTCGCCGCGCTGACCGGGGAGCTGCCCGCCGTCGCGCCGGTCGCCGAGGCCGCCGTGCCGGGGCCGGAGGAGGCGGCGGTGGAACCGGCTGCGGCGGCCCCGGAGCTCGTGGACCAGGTCCGCGAGGAGCTCCGGGCGACGATCGAGAGGCTGGAGGCACTGCTGGATCGGTTGGAGGGGGGCGGGGGGTGAGGGGGTGGGGCGGATCTCCTCACCTGGTACGGCTCGGCTTTGGCGCCCTCCCTCTGGCGACACCGAAAGAGGGCTCCGGCGTCGCCGCGCTGCGGTGCGTGAGTTCATGGTCGCGCGGGCGCGCGATCACACTCATTCCCCACTGGCCTGCATCTCCGCCCCGCCAAGGGGCTTAGGTTACATAATGGGTATTCTGTAGACCAGGGCGATAGGGACTCAGCTGCCCCACCTACCTCATCGGCAGGCCGCGATGCCGAGCCAGAGCTGGTGGCGCTGAGTGGGTGCCTAAGTGTATAGGGGAAGCCCGGCTTACGAAGCCCCCCCCCTCCGGGTCCCATCCCCCGAAGCCGGCCGCCGGGAAGCCGCACGGTTGCATGAGTGACTGCCCGCGCGCGACAAACCACCTTCATTCCCCACTGGCCTGTACCTGTGCCCTACTGAGGGACGAAGGGCCGGCATGGGGGGCCACCGGGCCTCGGCCGCCGGACGGCGCGTCGGAGCTGGCGCTAAGGGCTCGGCTCTAGTCACCTGCTTCACCATCGTCGGCAACCAGGCGTTCTTGGGCGGTGCCGCCACGAGCGGCTCATTCAACAGCCCTCCTTACAACGAGACGGCTTGGCGGGTGGTGGACAACGGCCAGGGCGCCAACGCACCAGCGGATCAAATCAGCCTGGAGTTTGTAGGCGCTCCGCCTGGTTTCGCGGCCAACTACTGCGCGACGACACCCGCGGCCCGGCGTTGAACGCTATCGAGCAGGGCGACCTCC
>JAUWDL010000110.1 GCA_030608825.1 Gemmatimonadales bacterium | reverse complement strand
GGTGGCGCTCGCGGAGCTTCCGGGCGTGGAGGACGCCGGGGCGGTGATGGCCACTCCCGAGAACCTGGGTCTTCTGGAAACCAGCGGGCTTCTGCCGGATCCTGCGCCGGCGGCGGGGCCGACGGATCTTTGCGTCGTCGTGCGGGCCGAGACGAAGGAGGCCGGGGAGCAGGCGCTGGATCGGATCGGCGACCTCCTGCGGAGAGGGTCTTCCGGAGCCGAAGGAGGCTTTCGGCCTCACAGTCTCGAGGCGGCCGCAAAGCTGGCGCCTGGCGCGCGATTCGCGCTGGTCTCCGTGCCGGGCCGCTACGCGGCAGGCGTGGCCAGGCAGGCGCTCGACCTCGGCCTGCACGTCTTTCTCTACAGCGACAACGTCGGGATGGATGAGGAGATCCGGCTGAAGCGGAGCGCTCGAGACGCGGGGCTGCTGGTCATGGGACCGGATTGCGGAACGGCTCTGATCGGGGGAGCCGGGCTCGGCTTCGCGAACCGCGTCCGGCGTGGACACATCGGGATCGTAGCGGCATCGGGCACCGGCCTGCAGGCCGTCGCCTCGGCTATCCACGAGCTCGGACGGGGCGTATCGCAGGGGATCGGCACAGGAGGGCGAGATCTGAGCCAACAGGTGGGCGCCATCACGGCCCTGCAGGCCGTGGACATTCTGCGCCGGGACCCGGAGACCCGGGTGATCGTCCTGATCTCGAAGCCTCCAGCCCCCGAGGTCGCGGATCGGCTGCTGGCGGCCGCCGGCTCGACGGGCAAGCCCGTGGTGGTGGCGTTTCAGGGGGTGGACGACGCGACGGGGATCGGCGCGGCTTCCAAGGCAGCGGGTACCGATCACGCGGCAGGGCTACACTTCGCCGAGGATCTGTCCGAGGCCGCGAGGCTCGCCGTGACTCTCGACGGCGGCCAGGCCATCCACAGCGGCCAGACCATCGACGGCCGTTCGGCGCCGAGCGGAACGCGAAGCGGGGATGGTGCGCCGGCCGCCGGGGCGCTGGCGCTTTACTTCCGAGGCCTCTTCTCCGGGGGCACTCTGGCTCTGGAGACGCTGCTGAAGCTGCGCGGCCGCCTGGACCCTCTGTATTCCAACCTCGGATCGGAGGGAAGCGTCCAGCTCGACGATCCGGGCAGGAGCCGGGGACACACGGTGCTCGACCTCGGCGCGGACGAGTTCACCGTAGGCCGGCCGCACCCGATGATCGACAACGATCTCCGCGTTCGCCGCCTCCGCCAGGAGATCAACGACCCCGAGGTCGGCCTCATCATGCTTGACGTCGTCCTTGGCTACGGGGCTCATCCCGATCCGGCGTCCGAACTGGCGCCCGTCATCGCCGAAGCGCGCCGCCCCGACCTCGCGGTTGCGGCGATCGTCGTGGGAACCGACGAGGATCCGCAGGAGATTCAGGCGCAGATCGAGCAGCTGGAGAGGGCGGGAGCCCACGTGCACCGGGACGTCGCCGGCGCGGTGTCCCACGCGCTCGACCTTCTCGGTGCGCCGCGTGATCCGGCCGCCACGGCGCCGGTGCCCAGGTCGTCTGCGCCACGGGAGCGACCGGCGGCCGTTCCGGCGAGCGCCGCGTCGGAGTATTCAGGCAGACCGGTCGTGCTCGACGACCTGGCGTCACCCATCGCGGCCATCAACGTCGGGCTGGAGCGCTTTGCGGAGAGTCTGGCCGCCCAGGAGGTGGAGGTGACCCAGGTGGATTGGCGGCCGCCGGCCGGCGGAGACGAGAGACTGCTGGAGATCCTGGAAAAGCTGAGGAGGTAGGCGTGGACGTTTCACTCGCCAACGCGACGGCCGTGGCAAGGATGATAGCCTCACGGCCGGTACTGACGGGCGTGGCACGGGCTGGCGAGAGCATACCCGGCATGCACGATCGCCTGCTCCTGCACGCCGGGCCGCCGATCGAATGGGACCGGATGTCCGGGCCGCTCAGAGGGGCCGTCATAGGGGCCCTGCTCTACGAGGAGATCGCCTCCGACGAGGAAGAAGCGGCCGGTATCGCGGCAAGCGGAGCGATCGAGTTCGCGCCCTGCCACGACCATTCAGCCGTCGGTCCGATGGCGGGCGTCATCTCCTCGTCGATGGCCGTCTACGTCATCGAGGACCTCAAGCACGGCCATCGCACCTACTCGAACCTCAACGAAGGCTACGGGAAGGTGCTGCGCTACGGAGCCTACGGCCCAGAAGTTCTCGACCGGCTCCGTTGGATGAACGAAGCCATGGCCCCGGCTCTGGCGGAAGGGTTGGCGGGGTCGGGGGGCATCGATATCCGCGCGCTGCTCTCCGAAGCGCTGCACATGGGCGATGAAGGGCACAACCGAAACAAGGCCGGATCTCTTCTGTTTCTGAAGCTGCTGGCACCCATGGTGGCCTCCCTGGAGCTGGTCCCGGCGGAGGCGACGAAGATCCTGGCGTTCATAGGAGACAACGCGCTCAGCGTGCTGAACCCGGTCATGGCGGCCTGCAAGGCGATGGGCGACGCCGCGCACGGGGTGGACGGCAGCACGGTCGTGACCGCGATGGCAAGGAACGGGACGGACTTCGGCATCCGCGTCAGCGGCCTGGCCGACCGGTGGTTCACGGCACCGGCGGGGACGCCGGACGGGCTCTACTTCGCCGGCTTCTCCAGCGCAGACGCGAATCCCGACATCGGGGACAGCACGATCACGGAGACCGCCGGGATCGGGGCGTTCGCGATGGCCGCCGCACCAGCCATCGTATCCTTCGTCAGCGGCACGCCGCGCGACGCCATCAACGCCACCCTGGAAATGTACGAGATCACGGTCGCCGAGCACGAGCATTTCACGATCCCGACCCTGGACTTCAGGGGCACGCCGACGGGCATCGACGTTCGAAGCGTGGTCGAGCTCGGCGTGACGCCGCGCGTAAACACGGGCATCGCACACCGCGAGGCAGGCGTCGGACAGGTGGGCGCCGGACTCGTCCGCCCACCGCTGGAGATCTTCGAGCAGGCACTCCTGGCGTTCGCGGAGCGATACGGGATCTAATGGGACCGAGACAGCGCTCGTTAGCCGCCCGCGAGGACCGGCGGAGGAGGATTAGGACCGGCTGAGGAGAGTCAGGACCAGCCGAGGAGGATTCTGAGGAAGCGGGTCAACGGCCGCCCGAAAGCGCCCAGCAGGAACATGATCCACACGAAGAAGGCGAAGCCGGCTCCGATCCAGCCCGCTCCGCTCGTCGGAGGATCGTAGCCGAACCAGTAGAGAAGCCATCCACCGAACGCGGTGACGAGAACGAGAAGAGCCAGTCTGGACAGGTTGTCTTTCAACTCGCGGCTCCCGTGAAACGTTAGCGAACGGGTGGACATCCCCTGCCCGGCCGATCCTGGCCGGTGCCGTCACTCTCGTACTGATCACCCCCGCGGGTCAGCGGCGTTCCCGAGGGACCGCTCTCGGGGTTGACCGACGACGCGATACACTCGGCGGCCCCATTGTCGGCGGCCCCATTGTATGAGCCCTCGACGCTGTGCGTCCAGACCAGCATGCCCGCCGTGAACGCGAGGGCAAAGAGGATGATGATGAGGACGTACTCCGTCGTGTCCTGCCCGCTCTCGAAGTTCCGAGGGGCTCTTTGTACGGCGGGTTGCGTCTCCTGCAGGCTCTCACCCAACAAGATGGCTGACCTCCGCTCAACGAAATGGTGGCCTCGATGGCCGGTTGGCGCGGGGGAGCCAGGGGTCACTTCTCCGCCAAGAACTGCCCCTGCTGCGGTAGGCTGGCACCGTCACGCACCGTGACGAACGGAATTCGTATGCAATCCGCATGCTCGCCGTTTACCGACCCAGTCGATGCACATCTAACTGACTGTGCGAATGTTACTTATGGAATCACGACGCTCGAAATGGGGGGGCGAAGGCACGTAGGCTGGTGCATCCTCGAAGCCACAGCCGGACTCGCGCGAGCCGGCGTCGGCAGGAGCCTACCGGATGAGCCAGGCAAGAGCGTCGCCGAGCGAGCCGAACCTGTAGCCGATCCTGCCGGATACGGCGAGGGCTCCGACGAAGATCACTCCGAACATGGCGACGACGAGGAAGAAATCCAGGTACTTTCTCATACTGCTGTGCGCCTTGGCCTGCTGTGCGCCTATGGCCGACGACGACGACGCCCTCCTCCTCCAACAGGCCGCTATGCCCGTTCGTTAGCGGAACAGGACGGCGAAGCGGGCGGCGAGCAGGTGGTTGCTGACGAACACCTGGTCGTTTAGCTCCGCCCGGAAGCCGAACTTGTCGCTGCTCCAGAAGTTCACGCCGGCACCCACAAACCAGCCCGGTTCGACCCCACCGCGAAAGAAGAGGGTGAAGCCTCCCTTCACGAAGGGCACGGTTCCTTGCTTCAAAAAAGCAAGAAGCACACCGGGTGAGAAGGTCCCGAAGCCATCAAGCGGGGACTCGGCGCCGGCCATATAGCCCAGCTCGCCGGTAAGCCCGAAGCGGCCCAGCATAAACTCTGCCCCTGAACCGAGATGGAGGAGCAGGTCGCCAAGCTCGTCGCCGATCGCGGCCCCGAAGCCGGCGAAGCCGTACCCGTACGCCCACGTCCCGTCCTTCTCCGTGGCCTGTGCCCGGGCGTGGGACGGAGTCAGCAGCCAAAACGAGGTGAGCAGCACCAGGAGGTGCCGCATCCGGGGCATCCTCAGCCCAGCAGGTTCTCGGGGTTGAGGCCGGCGAGGTCGTCGACCACGAAGCGACCATCCTTCCGGATCAGACGATCGTCGAACCAGATCTCTCCCCCGCCCTTCTCGGGCGACATCATCAGGACCATGTCCCAATGGATCTGGCTGCGATTCCCGTTGTCGGCGATCTCGTAGGCGCCGCCGGGCGTGAGATGGATGCTGCCGGCGATCTTCTCGTCGAAGAGGATGTCCTTCATCGGCTCGGTGATGTAGGGATTCAAACCGATGGCGAACTCCCCCACGTAGCGCGATCCCTCGTCGGCATCGAGGACGGTCTGCAGATGTTCAGGGTTGCTGCTCGAGGCCTCCACGATTCTCCCGCCTTCGAACCTCAGCTGGACATTCTCGTGGGTGATTCCCTGGTAGAGGGTTTCGGCGTTGAACCGGATGGTCCCATCCACTGTGTCCCGGACGGGCGCCGTGAACACCTCTCCATCCGGGATGTTGCGGTGGCCGTCACACGAGATCGCCGGGATGCCGTCGACGCTGAACGTGAGGTCCGTGTCGGGAGCCACGAGACGAACCTGCTTGGTGGCCTCGGTCAGCTGGCGGAGGGGTTCTATGGCCTCGGACAGTCGCCCGTAGTCCATGGTACAGACGCGAAAGTAGAAGTCCTCGAAAGCCGCCGTGGAGAGCTGGGCCAGCTGGGCCATGGAGGGGTTGGGCCAGCGTGACACGACCCACTTCGTCTTCGCCACACGCACCTCTATGTGCACCCGCTTCCAGAGGAACTCCTCGTACAGCTTCATCTTCTCCGGCGGGACGTCGGAGAGCTCGGAGACGTTGGCGCTCCCGCGCATCCCGATGTAGGCATCTACCTCCTTCATGCAGGCCTCTTCCCCGTCGGCGATGAGCGACAGCTGCTCGGCGCTCGCCTGGAGCAAGAGCTCCCTCATCAGAGTCTGGCTCTTGAGAAAGAGCAGCGGAGTGCCCTCGGCCCGGTAGGCGGCTCGAATCAGCTCCTGGGTGAAGTCAGGCGGGATGTCGATCGCCTCGATCAGGATCTTCTCGCCGGGCTGAAGATCGCAGGAGTACGTGATCAATGTGTCTGCCAGCTTCGTGTACCTGGGATCGGCCATGGTATCGT
>JAUWDL010000227.1 GCA_030608825.1 Gemmatimonadales bacterium | reverse complement strand
ACTCATCCAGCAGCGCCTCGAAGCCGGGAGCCTGGTCCTCGACCACCGATATGGCTCTGGCGAGGGCGTGCTCTTCGCCGGAGCGAAACGACTCGATCAGCGCCGAACGGCCTCCGTCGGGAAAGGAGCGCATCATCCCGTCGTCCCCTTCCGCTACAGGAGGAGCGCCGAGGCGAGGGCGAGAAGCAGGAAGAAGCCTACCAGATCGGTGAGCGTGGTCACGAAGACCGATGAAGCCACCGCTGGGTCTACGCCGATGCTCTCCAGGAAGATCGGGATGAAGCCGCCCAACGTGGAGGCGACCACCAGGTTGCCCCACATGGCGAGCATGACGACAAGCCCGAACGCGGCGTCGTTGACGAGCAGGAGTCCGGCGATGGCCGCGATGGCACCGATCATCAGCCCGTTCATGAGCCCCACGGCAAGCTCCTTGGTCACCACCGACCAGCGCTCGCCCAGCGACTCGTCGGAGAGCGCGATTCGGCGGATCGTCACGGCCAGGGCCTGCGTGCCTGCGTTGCCGCCCAGCGCCGCGATCACCGGCATCACCGCCGCCAGGATCACGATCTGCTCGATCGTCTCTCGATACAGGTAGACCACGGACGAAGCGGCCGCCGCCGTGATGAGGCTGAGGACGAGCCATGGGAGGCGGCTCTTGACTGCCGCCACCGTCGAGCCACGAAGCTTCTCTTCCTCGGAGACGGAGGCGAAGCGGAGGATGTCTTCCGTCGTTTCCGCCTCCATGACGTCGATCACGTCGTCGAACGTGATGCAGCCGACGAGCCGCTCCAGCGCGTCCACCACGCCGATCGCGGCCAGGTTGTACCGAGCGAGGATCCGGCCTACCTCCTCCTGGTCCATCTCCAGGGGCACGACGGCGGGCGGGTCCTCGATCAGGTCGGAGACTGGTTGATCGGGATCGGCCATCACGAGGCTATGCAGGTTCATCACGCCGCACAGCTTCCCATGGCGATCCACGACGAAGATCGTGTAGAAGCCGGGAATCTCCCGAGCCTGACGCCGAATCTCGGATAGCGCCTCGCCGGCGGTGAGGAAGGAGGGCACCGCGACCAGCTCGCGGGTCATGATCCCGCCGGCGCTGTCCTCGGGATAGTGTAGAAGCTCCTCGATCGCGCTCGGATCCTCGAGGGACGCCAGGACCCGGGCCTGCTCCTCCGGCTCCAGCTCGCCGATCAGGTCGGCCGCGTCGTCGTCGGGCATCTCCTCGACGACCTCGGCGATCTTCTCCGGCTCGAGTTGGGCCAGGAGCTCTTCGGGGTGCTCGACCTCCTCCATCTCGGCGAGCGTCTCGCCGGCGGTCGCGGCCGGCAGCAAACCGATCAGGCCGAGACGCTGCTCCTCGTCCAGATCCTCGAGGATGTCGGCGAGGTCGCTCGGATGCACCTTCTCCACGAGCTCTTGCAGCTCGTCGGTATCGCCTCGCTTCAGCAGCTCCTCGAGGCGGGTCGCCTGCAGTTCGAGTTCGGTTCGCTCGGTCACCGCTCAGCCGTGTCCTCTCGCGGTCCTCTCGCGCTTTTTCGTCTCGCCGGATCGGCTCGCAGAGGGTGTCTCACGACTCCGCCCCCGTCAAGCGGTCGACCAGCTCCTCCTGGAGGCGGAACATCGCCGAACCGTACCGGTCCTCCCCCTCCGGATGGTCGTGTCCCAGCACGTGCAGCACGCCGTGCACCAGGAGACGCACCAGCTCCTCCTGCTCGGGGATGCCCAGCTCGACAGCCGTCCGGGCGGCCACATCGGGCGCGATGTAGATGTCGCCCAGCAGCGCCTCGGCCTCACCCAGCTGGAAGGCGATCACGTCCGTGCTCTCGGTTCGACCCAGGTAGCGGCGGTTCAGCTCTCGGATCACGTCCTCGGAGACGAAGCTCACCCCGATCTCGCCCTCTACCGTACGTTCCGCCGTCGCGACGGCGGCGAGGGCGGCCCGCTCGAGGGCTGGCTGGATTCGAGCCGTTGCCGGCCATTCTTCCGCCAGGTTGAGCTGAATCTGGATGGTCACCGGCCACGACGCTCGCGCCCCGGCCGCATGAGGCCCGGGCGGGCCGGTTCGAGGATCACGGGAGGGCCGGTTCGAGGATCAATCGGCGCCTGTCGCGACGGCACCGGAGGGGGCGACCGGCTTCCGGACCGAATCGGGGTAGTCCACGCGCTGGTGGTAGAAGCTGGTCAGCGTCTTGGCGAACTCGGACTTGATCTGGTGGAGATCGTCCAGCGTGAGCGGCGATTGATCCAGCTGCCCGTCACGGATTCGTGCCCCGACCAGCTGTTCGATGAGCGAGCGAATCCGCTCGGGCGTCGGATCGGGCAGAGTCCTCGTGGCCGACTCGACGCAGTCCGCCAGCATGACGACGGCCGTCTCCCTCGACTGCGGCTTGGGGCCCGGGTAGGAGAAGTCCCAGAGGTCGATGTCGAGATCCGGCTCCTGCTCCCTGGCCTTGTTGAGGAAGTAGGAGATCGTGAGCGTGCCGTGGTGCTCCCGGATGAAGTCCTTGATGGCCGACGGCAGGTGCGCCTCCTCGGCCAGGCGGAGGCCTTCGCGCACGTGCTCCTTGATGACTTCCGCGCTGCGCGAGGGTCGCAGGCGATCGTGGGGGTTCCGGCCGGCTGGCTGGTTCTCGACGAAGTACTGAGGCTGCTTCGTCTTTCCGATGTCGTGATAGTAGGTGCCGACCCGAGTCAGCAGGGCGTTCGCGCCGATCGCCGAGCAGGCGGCTTCGGCCAGGTTCGCGACGCTGATCGAATGTGCGTAGGTCCCCGAGGCTTTCTTCGCCAGCTGACTCAGAAGCGGACGATTCAGGTCCGACAGCTCCAGCAGGGTCTGCCGGGTGGTGATTCCCGTGAAGCTCTCCAGCGCGGGGAGGAGTCCGCCGACGACCAGCACCGTGCAGACGGTCGCGTTGAGAGCGCCGAACGCCGCGGTGAGCATGAACTCTTGCGGCGACCACGTAAAGAGCAGGCCGAGCGCCAGCGCCGCCACGAGATACGCCAGCGTGATCACCGCGATGAGCTTCCAGCTGTCCGCTCGCCGGCGCATGACGCGAACGGCCGTGGCCGCCGACGCCCCCGCGGCCATCGTCAGGAACGCCGCGCTCAGTCCCGGCAACGCCGTCTGGCCGGCGAGAAGCGCCGCGATCACCATTACCGTGACGACCGCCAGCAAGCCGTCGTAGAGGGCCGCAAGCAGAAGCGCCGCCAGAGCCACCGGTATGAGAGCGGGCGAGGTGTCCGCGCGTGCCACCACGCTGGCGAGCAGGAGCACGACGAAGACCAGGACCACTACGATGGAGAAGTTCCGGGCGCTCTCGTACACCTCTTCCCGACGATGGTAGTAGAGGACGCCCCACAGGATTCCGACCACGACCATGGCGTATAGGACGCCACCCAGGGAGCGGAAAAATGATCCGACGCCCGCCTGACCGGCGCTGGCCAGAGCCGCGCTGTACGCACGGAGCTTCTCGATCTCCTCACGTCCCACCCGCTCGTGAGCGGTGACGATGCGCTCTCCTTCCAGGACGAAGCCGGCGGACCCCTGAACCGCAGTTCGTGCCTGCTGGCGTGCGCGCCCGGTGGCCTCCGGATCCAGTCTCAGACTCTCCTCCAGGTAGTGAACGACAAGCGTCTGGAAGAGCTGAAGACCGTCGACCGATAGCGAGGCCGGTGCGATCTCCGACGCGCGGGCGTAGAACTTCCCGACGTCCAGGAGGGAGTCGCGTCGAACGAGCCGGTCGCCACCCTCCGTGCGGACGATGACCTGG
>JAUWDL010000017.1 GCA_030608825.1 Gemmatimonadales bacterium | reverse complement strand
ACCCTCCGAGCGCCTGGAGCGCCCTTTTCCCACCCTCGCGATTCCGGAGGGCACGACGGTAGGCGTGCGGGGGGCGGCGAACGGCCCTCTGAGCGCGGTCACGCTGGCGCCGCCCGGCGATCGACTGGGTGATTCGACTGTTTCGTTCACCGTCGACGGCGAGAGCTTCGACGGCGGCTTCCGGCCCCGGATGAGCGGCGAGTGGCGTTGGGGGATCATCTCCGCCGGTCGGGCGACGGGCCTGGTCCTTCCTCCACCTCTCGAGATACGGGTGGTGCGTGACAGGCTTCCGGATGTCCGGATTCTCCAACCGGAGGGGGATCGGGCCCTCGGCTCGACGCTCCGTCTTCCGCTGATAGTCGACGTTCGGGACGACATCGGCATCTCCGAAGTCGAGTTGGTGAGCTGGAAGGTATCGGCGACAGGCGTGGGCCTGGCGGTGGCCACATCGATGGCCCCGCCGGAGCCCGCTGCGCGCATGATCCTCAGGGGAGTCGTGGAGGCGGATGAGCACGAGCTTCTCCCCGGCGACACCCTCTACTATTTCGTCCGCGCTCGCGACGCCCACCCCGGACACGCCCCGGCGAGCTCCGACACTCTGCGCGCATTCCTCCCCACGCTGCGGCAGCTTCGCGAGGCCGCGGCGCTCGGCGCGGATTCACTGGCCGATGCCGCCGGGCAGGCGGCGGAAGCGATCCGGGACCTCGAGCGGCGCGCGCGTGAGGCGGAGGGAAGGGGCCGTGCCGCCCTTGCGACGGAGGAAGCTTCCGCGGCGCGGTCTCTCGGAAGCGAGCGCGCTGGCGGCCTCTCCTACGAGGCGACCGAGGAAGGCCGGGACGTCATCGAGCGTGCGGAGGAGCTCGAGCGGGATCTGCAGGCGTTGATGGATCGGGCTGGAGCGCTGGAGGACTTGTCGAAGGCGTTGTTGGATGCGGGCTTCCGCGAGGAGATGGGCAAGCTCGAGGAGTTGTATCGCCGCCTCCTCGAGTCTGAGCTGGGGGAACGGATCGGCGCGCTCCGAGAGGCCCTCCGGGACCTTCGGCCGGAGCGGCTCCAGGCGGCTCTCGGGCGGCTCGCGGAGGACTCCGGGCGGTTGCGTGAGGATCTGGAGCGGAGCGCGACCGTCCTGGAGCGAGCCGCGTTGGAGCAGGGCGTGAAGTCGGCCCGAAACACCGCGGAGGAGCTCGCGCGGCGGCAGGATGCGATGGCGCAGGCTTCCGACGTGGATGAGGCGTGGCGTCACGAAGAGGAGACGCTTGCCTCGGATGCCGAGCAGCTTGGTCGCCTGATCGAGGAGCTGAGCGAGAGGTTGGGCTCCAGTCTGAGTGCGGGCGCCTCTGCTGCGGCCGCGGATTCCGTGCGGACTGCCGGGGAAGCGGTTTCCGAAGCGGCCGATAGAGCGAGGGCAGCGGCTCGGTCGGCCGGGAACGAGGGCCAGCCGCCGGGCGAGCGCGCGGAGGGGAACCCCGCCGAGACCGAGGCGAGCGAAGCGGCCGATCGGCTGAACGAGGCGGCTGCCACGCTTGCGACGGCCGAGCAGACGCTGGGCCAGGACTGGAGCGCCGAGGCCATGGAGGCGCTCGAGCACGCCCGGCGTGAGGCACTCGCGCTGGCCGCGGAGCAGGAGGCGCTGGCGGGAGGATACTCGGGCCCGGGCGCGTTCGACCCGGCCACCCTTCTGGGTCGCCAGGCGGCGCTCCGGGGCGGCCTGGACAACCTGTTCGGGAGCTTGGCGGAGGCGGGCCGGCGAACGGCCCTTTTGGACCGCGGCTCTGCCGTGGCGGCGACGGAAGCCGCGGGGCGGATGGATGATCTGCTGTCCAGGTTGCAGGATGGCTCCGCACAGAGGCCGACCAGAAGAGAGGCGACGGCCATCGCCGAGGCGCTGAACGAGCTCGCCGCACGGCTACTGGCCAGCGCCGGGGCCGTGCAGTCGGCCGGGTCCGGCAGTGGCACGGCCGAGATGCTCGAGCAGCTGGCTCGAGCCGCCAGGATGCAGGAAGGACTGAGCCGCGAGGGTGGCTCTCTCCTGTTCATGCAGCAGGACGGGCGACCCGTCGGTTCCCGTCTGGAGCAGCTGGCGGAGGGGCAGGCGGAGGTCGAGCGCAGCCTGCGAGAGCTGACGGAGCGAGCGAGAGATCAAGAGGATCTCCTGGTGCGGCCGGAGGCGCTGGCGCGCGAAGCGGGTGAACTGGCGCGCCGCCTGGAGTCGGGCGCCCTGAATCCCGAGACGGTGGAGCGGCAGGAGACGCTGTTCCGACGTCTCCTGGACGCCGGGCGGTCGCTCGAGCGGGAGGACGAGGAGCCCGACCGGCGCGAATCCCGGCCGGGCGCCGATCTGCCGTCGGAGGTGCCGAGCCTCGATCCAGCGGTTCTGGCGGGTCCGCGCTACCCGCACCCGAACGAAGCGGTTCTGCGGGAGCTTCCGCCCGCCTACCGCTGGATGGTTCTGGACTACTTCGATCGGTTGAACCGGGTGGTGGAAGAGCCGGAGGAGGGGAGCCCGTGATGACCTCACCAGGCCGGTGGACGTCCGCCCTCGTCCCACTCGTGCTTCTGATCTTGCCTCCCGGTCTCTCGCTCGCGCTGGCTCAGCGAACGACCGCCCAGGACGAGAGCCGGCTCGTGGAGTGGGCCGCACGCCTCGAAGCCGCCGATCGACCGGACGAGGCGCTCTCGGTTCTCGGGGGCCTCTTGGACGAGCACCCGACTTCCAGGCCGGGGCTGGCTCTCCTCCTGCAGGTAGCCGCGCAGCGGGAACGCGTCGCTCCTTTCCTTCCGCGATTCGAGCGCGCGGGCGCAGACGAGGCCGCCTCCGAGGACCTGAAGAGTCTCTGGGTCGATGCCATCCTGGCTGCCGGCCTGGCCGACTCGGCTCGGTCCGTCGCCGCAGGATGGGCAGAGGCTCGACCGACCGAAGCCGCTGCGTACGTGGCGTGGGCGAGCGCGGAGGTGGCCTCCGGAGACCCCGAGGCCGGCGCCGAGACTCTCCGACGCGGCCGACGGAAGCTGGGCAGCCCTTCGGCTTTCGCGGTCGAGCTCGGCACTCTCTCGCTCGAGATGGGCGATTACAGGGCAGCGGCAGACGAATGGGTGCGGCTGACGCAGGCCGATGGAGATGCGACCCTGCTGGAGGAAGCGGTGGGCCGAGATGACGACGTCCGTGACGCGTTCGCGGAGGCCGTCGCGGCCGCCGTGCGTGGGATGCCGCCGGCCGCCACCGTCGCCGCCTCGCATCTGATGCTCCGCTTCGGCGCCCCCGGGCGTGCCGGTGAGCTGGCACGGGACGTGGAGGGTCGCCTGCCTCTCCCCGAGCGCCATGAGTTTCTGACCCGATTCGCCGAGGGGGCACGTGCATCGGGGGCCCACGACCAGGGCGCCTGGGCGGCAGAGCGGCTCGCGAACCTTATCGCCGAACCCGTCCGACGTGACAGGTGGCGTGCCGCTGCCGCCGACATGGCGCTCCAAGCCGGCGATTCCACGCGTGCGCGCCGGGCGTTCAATCAGCTGCTTCGAAGCGTTGCGAGAGGAACCGATGTGCACCGCGTCGCGGCGCGCAGCCTCTTCAGCCTCTCGCTTTCGGAGACGGATCGAGCAGAGCTGATGCTGGCGGACTTCCAACGGACCTACCCGCAGCCCGAGTCCGAGCTGGTCGAGATGCGTATCGAGCTGGCCCGGAGCTTCATCCGCAGAAACCGGCTGTCCGATGCCGAGCGGATCCTCGCGACCGGCATCTCGATCACGCCGACCGGCGACGTCGTGCCGCATGCCCGGCTCGCGCTCGAGCTCGGGCACGTTCGCCTGTACGCCGGGGACTTCGTCGGCGCCATCCGGGCACTGGAAGATGCCACGAGCGCCACCGACTCCGACGTCCGCACCCGCACCTCCGCGATCCGATTGGCCGGCGCTCTGGCCAGCTCGGATTCCGCCACGGCCACACGGTTCGGCCAGCTGCTTCACCTGATCGCTCGCCGGCCGACGCCGGCCGAGCTCGAGACGGGTCTCCGCGAGTGGGAGTCCGGAGACACCCCCCCCGAGGGGATGGCACTGGCCGCCTCCGGTTTGGACGAGGCAGGCTTCGCAGCTCAGGCAGTGGCTCTTCGAGAGCGCTTGATCGAACGGCATCCCGTGGCCCCGGAGTCGCCCGTCGCCCTGTTGGCGATCGCGAGATACGAGCGAGCCCTGCAGCCCTTGGACGTTGCCGGTACCTCGCCAGTGTCTCGATTGGAGCGGCTGATCCTCGAGTATCCGGAGAGCGCCGTGACGCCGCTGGCCCGGCGCCTGCGCACCGAGTGGCTCGCCACCTCGACCTCGGAGGCTGGGGGCGGATGAGCTCGCTCTGTAGGCGCGTCGCCCTGACCGTGCTCGTGGCGGTGCTGGCCGCGCCCTCGCCTGGATCGAGCCAGCTGCTGGTACCGATGGACGACGCTCAGGAGAACCACCTCAAGGCCTACGGGCTAGCCTACAAGATCCTGGAGGCGGAGGAACGGGCCGAGTGGCTTCTGAACTACCGTGACGGTTCGTTCATCATCCCGGACATGCCGGCGGTCCGGCGGATGGCGGCCCTGATGGGCGTGGCGGTGGAGCCGATCGGTCCGGCCGAGATCGCCCGGATCCGAGCCGAGATCGAGAGCTCGAACATGGAATCGGTTCCCCTCGAGCGGGCTCCAAGGGTGGCCGTATACTCACCGCCGAACAGCTCGCCGTGGGACGATGCCGTGACCTTGGCCCTCGAGTACGCCGAGATCCCCTACGAGACGGTCTGGGACGCGGAGGTGCTGGTAGGGAGGTTGTCCGATTTCGACTGGCTCCACCTCCACCACGAGGACTTCACCGGCCAGTACTCGAAGTTCTATCTCACCTACGCGGGCACCGAGTGGCTGCGGGAGGAGGTCGAGCGCAACGAGGGAGTGGCCGCCGAGTTCGGGTACCCGAGCGTTCCCGAGCTGAAGAAGGCCGTCGCGCGGGAGATCCGCACGTACGTGGAGGGTGGAGGGTTTCTCTTTGCGATGTGCACGGCGACCGAGACCCTGGATCTGGCCCTCGCGGCCCGGACGACGGACATCGCGGCTTTCTTCGCGGACGGGTCGCCGGTGGACCCGGCGGCTGACCGGACGATGGATTGGGGCCAGGCCATGGCGTTCGCGGACGCGGCCCTCGTCCACGAGCCCTCGATCAGTGCGTTCAGCGACATCGATGGGCACCTGGTCAACACGCCGCAGCGACTCCCCCTCTCCAGCTTCACGCTGTTCGACTTCAGCGCCAAGTTCGATCCCGTGCCCACGATGCTCACGCAGAGCCACGTTCGGGTGCTGCCGGACTTCTATGGTCTGACGACGTCGTTCCGCCGGTCGCGCCTGAAGCCAGGCATGATCGTGCTGGCCGAGGGGGGAGGTGGAATCGCGAAGTACATTCACGGAGTCTATGGAGAGGGAACGTTCACGTTCTATGGCGGACACGATCCCGAGGACCCGCAGCACCTGATCGGGGATCCGCCGACAGATCTGGAGCTGCGGCGGCATTCACCGGGGTACCGTCTGATCTTGAACAACGTGCTGTTTCCGGCCGCCAAGAAGAAGGAGTTGAAGACGTGATCAGAGATCGGGTTCCGGCCGTCGGCGAGCTCCGCCACAAGGGCACGCTTTTCTCGTCCGTCTACGCGACGCTCTGAGCACCCTCCTTGTCCTCCACGCTCGTTCCCCCGCCCGACGTCGGACGCCCGGAGTCGGAAGGCCCGGATCCCGTCCGGACGCCGCCGGAGGGGGGCGTGCGCAGGCGCGACACGTACAGCCGCGCCCTGCCGTGGGCTCTGGGCGTCTCGCTCTTCGTCCACGTGCTGCTGATCCTCTTCGTTTCGCGCCTGCTGGACCTGAGCGAGCGCGGTTTTCTTGGACTGCCCCCCGAGATCATCCTGCGGCCGGATGGCATCGAGGTCGTGGACGTGCCCCCGCTCGACCCCCTGGAGCCGCTCAGCGAGCCGGAACGTCCCGATATCCGGCCCGGCGAGCAGGAGGTCATCCAGGTCGTGCCCGGCGAGCCGGACGAGGTGGGCGGTGCAGAGGCGGAGCCGGAGAGACGCGGGCTGACGAACGCGGAGCGCCTCAGGTCACAGTTCACCGATCGCCGCCTCTGGGTCCCCTATCCCGATGAGCCGTGGCCCGTCAACGTCGCCCAGGCGTACGCACGGGCTGACAGCGCCGTGCGCGCCATAGTCCGCGTCTGGTTGGACAGCTTGAACTTGTCGGAGGAGGAACGCCGCAGGGCGACGGAGTGGACGTTCGGCGAAGGAGACAAGAAGTGGGGCATCTCCGACAAGGGCCTGCACCTCGGTGACATCACGATCCCGATCCCGTTCGGTGCGCTGTTCGGGAACAGCATGTCCCCGAATGCCCAGAAGACGCGAGAGATGATCCGCCAGTTCAACGAGATCCGGCAACAGGACATCGAGACCGACATCCGGAAGGAGCGCGACGAGGCCCTCAAGGAGATGCGGAGGCGCACCGAAGAGGAAGTCGAACGGCGCGAGCGCGACACGACCGAGGCAGCGCCTCCGGATACGGCGGACGGCTAGGTGTGCCTGGCACAGCCAGGGAGCCCGTCCGAGTAATGGGGCACAGGCCCCCGGGGAAGCGCGCCCTGGTTGGATTTCCGTATCGTCGCCGTTAAACTCCCCCCGAAGCATCCTCGGAAACCAAGCCACTCTGGATAGCGGCCGACCTTGAGCCAGAAGCTCGACTCCAGATACGACCCTGCGGGAATCGAAGCGCCGATGTACCGGCGGTGGGAGGAGGCAGGACTCTTCCACGTTCCGGCCGAACAGGTGAAGCGGCCGTACGTCATCTCGATTCCGCCTCCGAACGTGACCGGCGTTCTGCACATGGGGCACGGGTTGAACCACGCGATCCAGGATGTGCTGATCCGCTGGCGTCGCATGCAGCATTACGACGCGGTGTGGGTGCCCGGCACCGACCACGCGGGAATCGCGACCCAGAACGTCGTGGAGCGAGAGCTGGCGAAGGATGGGGTGTCGCGCTGGGATCTGGGCCGTGAGGCGTTCGTCGAGCGTGTTTGGGAGTGGGTGCATGAGTACGGCGGTCTGATTCTCGAGCAGCAGCGGAAGATCGGGGACTCCTGTGACTGGGAGCGGACCCGCTTTACCCTCGACGAAGGATTGTCGAGAGCCGTCCGGGAAGTGTTCGTCCGCCTGTACGAGAAGGGCCTGATCTACCGGGGCGAGTACATCATAAACTGGTGCCCCCGCTGCAGGACGGCGATCGCCAACGAGGAGGTCGAGCACCGCGACGAGCCGGGCAAGCTGTACCACATCCGCTATCCGTCCGCCGTCGAGGCGGAGGAGGGCGTGGTCGTCGCGACGACACGCCCCGAGACGATGCTCGGCGACACCGCCGTGGCGGTGCACCCCGAGGACCCGCGGCACGCCGCGATAATCGGCCACGACCTTGTGCTTCCGCTCGTGGGCCGGCGACTGCCGGTGATCGCCGACGAGTACGTAGACCTGGAATTCGGGACGGGGGCCCTCAAGGTGACCCCGGCTCACGATCCGAACGACTTCGAGATCGGCGGGCGACACGAGCTTCCGCGTGTGAACGTGCTGCAGGCGGATGGCTCGATCTCCGACGAGGCGCCGGAGGCGTATCGAGGGCTGGACCGGTTCGAAGCCCGTGAGCGTGTTCTGGAGGATCTCGAGGCCGGAGGCTTCCTGGTCGAGATCGAGGATCACCTCCATGCGGTGGGTCACTGCTACCGATGTGGCACGGTCGTCGAGCCCTGGCTGAGCGAGCAGTGGTTCGTGCGGATGAAGCCGTTGGCCGAGCCCGCCCTGGCCGCGTATCGGGACGGCCGGCTCCGTTTCCATCCGGAGCACTTCGGCAAGAAGTACGACCACTGGATGGAGAATATCCGGGATTGGTGCATCAGCAGGCAGCTCTGGTGGGGGCACCGAATTCCGGTCTGGTACTGCGATGCCTGCGGCGCGCAGATCGCCTCGCGCGAAGACCCTCCCGAGTGCCCGGAGTGCAGCGGCGAGCTTCAACAGGATCCGGATGTTCTGGACACCTGGTTCAGCTCGGCGTTGTGGCCGTTCAGCACCGTCGGCTGGCCGGACGAGACCGATGACCTGAAGGCGCTCTATCCCACGAACACCCTGGTGACCGCCTCGGAGATCATCTTCTTCTGGGTCGCCCGGATGGTGATGATGGGTCTCGAGTTCATCGGCGAGCTCCCGTTCACGGACGTGGTCATCCACGGGACCGTCCGGGACCACCTTGGACGGAGGATGGCCAAGTCTCTCGGGAACGGCATCGATCCGCTGGAGGTCGTAGAGCGCTACGGGGCCGACGCGATGCGCTACACGGTCCTGAGCGGCGCCGCGATGGGGACCGACATCCAGCTCAACTATCAGGATCTGGATGCCGCGTTCGCGGTGGGCCGGAACTTCGCGAACAAGATCTGGAACGCCGCACGCTTCGCCTTGCCGTACCTGAGCGAGGAGGATCTTGCGGCGAGCCCCGAGGATCGTGAGCTGGAGCTGGCGGATCGGTGGATTCTGAGCCGGTTTCGCGGCACGACCATAGAGGTCACGGAAGCGCTGGAGGCCTTCCGGCTGCACGATGCGGCGGCGGCCGTCTACCAGTTCGGCTGGGGCGAGCTGGCGGATTGGTACATCGAGTTGGCGAAGCCGCGGCTGGGAGGCGAGCACGGCGAGACCAGCCGATCAGCCGCTTCGACGACCCTGGCGCACGCGCTGGACGGTTGGATGCGCCTCCTGCACCCGATCATGCCCTTTGTCTCCGAGGCGATCGCCACCCGTCTTCCGGGCCGAAGCGAGGAGGACACGATCGTGCGAGGCCCGTGGCCCGAACCGCCGGACTCGTGGGAAGACGCTGCGGCGGAAGCCGCTTTCATCGGACTCCAGGAGCTGGTCGGTCAGGTGCGGAACCTCCGTGCCGCGTACGGGATCGACCCGGCGCGGCGGCTCACCGTTCTCGTCCGCGGAGCTCCGCCGGTCCTGGCGGAAGCGATGGCTGCCGAGGGGCAGGGGATCTCCCTGCTCGCCCGGGCGGTGTTCCAGGAGGTGGATGGCCTTCCCGACGAGCCCGGCGCACACGCCGTGCTGCAGTCGGGGGCCGAGCTCTTCCTGCCGCTCGTCGACGTCGTGGATGTAGAGCGCGAGCTAGGGCGGTTGGAAAAGGAGTTGCTCCGGCTGGAAGGCATCCTGGAGGGGTCCCGAGCGCGACTGGAGAGCCCGGCGTTTCTGGAGAAGGCTCCCGCGGAGGTGGTAGCGCGCGAGCGCGAGAAGCAGACGTCGCTCGAGGAGCGCCGAGGGCTCCTCGTCGAGAAGAGACGCGCGCTCGGAGAGGGTTGAGGCCGTATCGAGTGCTCGACGCGTCCCCCCACCCATCGAGGAGACTGGCCGGCGCAGCCGTCGGCCTGGCCGCGGCGGCGCTCGGGTTGGCCTGCGCCAGAGAAGAGCCGCCGCCGGGAGCACACCCGGATCGAGTTCCGCCCTCCGTCCGCGAGTTCAAGCCCGACAGGAACTCGATCGTGCCGGGCTTCGGCGGGAGTGCCGAGATTCGGTTCGACGAGCCGATCACCGGCACCAGGAACCTGCAGCAGAGCCTGGTCGCGTCCCCGGCCGACCGGTATGAGGTGTCGTCGGGCTTCTCGAACATCAAGATCAGTCCATCCGACGGTTGGGCCGACGGCGTCGTGTACTACTTCCAGATCCCCGAGGGCATCGCCGATCTTCTCGGGAACCGCACCGAGGAACCGATCGAGCTGGTCTTCTCCACCGGACCGGAGCTGTCCGCGACGCGCGTCACGGGCGAGGTTCGTCAGCGCGTGGATGGGGTAGCCGTTTCACCAGGAAGAGTGCTCTTCTACAACCTGGCCGGCGACTCGATTCCGTACGGCGCCCTGACGGACCGGCAGGGGGAGTTCGAGCTGCCGTACCTGCCTCCCGATGACTACTGGTCTTTCGCTTTCCAGGACCTGAACAACAACCTCCGGCTCGAGCGGCTCTTCGAGCCGTACGACAGCGTGCGTCTCGAGCTGGGGCCCGCCGGGATCGCCGCCTTGAGCTTCCGGGTCGTCGAACCGGACACTACGCCGCCGGTTCTGGGACTTATCCGAGCCGAGGAAGACCTCGTGCTGCAACTGCAGTTCGACGACTACCTGGATCCCGAGCAGGATCTCTCCACCTCGGGCCTCGTCCTGCGACAGATGGAGAGCGGGGCAAGATGGGAGGTCGAGGAGGTGCGCGTGGAGCCGGGTGAGCGGCCCCGCGGCCGTCGGCCGGGCGAGACGCGGGAGCCGGCGGAAGCGACCCGGGACACGACGGCCACCGAGCCCGCTCTTCGGGACACGACGACAGCTGAGCCCGCTCCTTCGGACACGGCGGCCGCTGAGGAGGAGGAAGGGCCTTCACCGGATGCCGCTGCCGCGGAAGCCGACTCCCTGGTAGGCGGCGCCGTGGAATCCGACTCCCTGGCCGTTGGTGCGGAGGCTGAGACGTCGGAGGAGGGCACCCTTCCCGAGGAGGAGAAGCTTCCCTCTCAGACGCTGCGAATCAAGCTCGCCACACCTCTGGAGCTGGGGACGTACCGCCTGATCCTGGACAGGATCGTCAACCTGCGCCTCCTGGAGGCGGGGGTCGACACGACGTTCTCCTATCCCCTGATGGAAGACGAGGGCGCGAGCCCGTGAGCGACCTCC
>JAUWDL010000190.1 GCA_030608825.1 Gemmatimonadales bacterium | reverse complement strand
GACCGCCTGGCACTAGGAGGCGAGTTCTACCGCTGGGAGCTCGCGGTCGCGACCGCCGGCGCCCTCCTCCACATCAACCCCTTTGACCAGCCCAACGTGGAGGAGAGCAAGCGCCACGCCCGCGAGGTGCTCTCCGAGTGGCGGGATAAAGAGGAACGGGTCGATGAAGTGCCGGTGGCCCACGATGGGGATCTCGCCGTCTACTGGGGTGGCGGGAACTCGCTGCCCACTTCCAACGGCTCTCCCACCGAAGCGATCGACTCCATCGCCAACCTGGCGGCCAGCGGCGACTACGTCGCGATCCTGCCCTATTTCGCCGAGACGGCCGAGCGGGACAGCGCGCTCGAGGCGCTACGCGCCCGCCTGCGCTCCGCGCATCAGGTCGCCACGACGCTCGGCTATGGGCCGCGCTACCTGCACTCCACGGGCCAGCTCCACAAGGGTGGGCCTGCGACGGGGATCTTCCTTCTCCTGACGGCGAATCCACCCGTCGAGATCGACATCCCCGGCCAGGATGGGGGCTTCGGACGCCTGATGCTCGCTCAGGCGCTGGGAGACTTTCGATCCCTGGCCGCACGCGGCCGCCGGGTCGCCCGTATCCACCTCGGCGCCGACATCGAGGAGGCGCTGGCTCGACTCGCGAGCGACTCCTAGCAGGGAGCGCCTTTCGCCGCCCCCTGTTTCACGAATCTGCAACTCTGCAACTCGCGAGGTAGTCATGAAGCTGGGTCTGATCGGCCTCGGTAGGATGGGCGCCAACATGGCGCGGCGTCTCATCGGAGACGGCATCTCCGTCTGCGGGTTCGATCTGTCGGAGGACAACTCCGCGGCGGCGGCCAGGAACGGCGTCGAGACGCTGGAGTCGTTGGATCTGCTGGTCGCGGCCCTCCCGGCGCCGCGCACGATCTGGGTGATGGTCCCGCACGGCCGACCGACGACGGAGACGATCAGGTCGCTGCTGGACGCGCTGGATCCCGGCGACCTCATCGTCGACGGCGGGAACTCCTGGTACGTCGAGTCGATCGAGCACGCCCGGCTGTGCGCCGAGCGTGACGTGCTGTTTCTGGACATCGGCGTCAGCGGCGGCGTGTGGGGGCTGGAGATCGGCTACAACCTGATGATCGGTGGACCGGACGAAGCGGTCGAGCGCCTCGAGCCGGTCTTTCGCTCGCTCGCGCCCGAGAACGGGTTCCTGCACGTAGGTCGGAACGGGGCCGGCCATTTCGTGAAGATGATCCACAACGCGATCGAGTATGCCATGCTCGAGGCGCTGGGAGAGGGCTTCGAGTGCCTGCGACGGTCCGACTTCGACCTCGACCTGCGGGGCGTGGCCCAGCTGTGGGGTAACGGCTCGGTAATCCGCTGCTGGCTGCTCGAGCTTCTGGCCGACGCGTTCGGGGCGGAAGGCGACGAGCTCGCGCGGATCGGGCCCTGGATCGACGACTCGGGCACGGGGAGGTGGACGGTGGACTACGCTCTGGAAAAGGCCATTCCGCTCCCCACGATCACCCAATCCCTGTACGAACGGTTCGATTCGCGCACGGAGTCGCGCTTCGCCCACCAGGTCATCGCGGCCCTCCGCAACCAGTTCGGCGGTCACGCGGTGCGAGAGGGCTGACGTGGCGGGCGAGCGCAGCGCACGGGTCCTTCAGGTCTCCGACGGAGGCCTGACGCCCGGCGCACCCGCGGACCCGTCCGTGATGGTGATCTTCGGTGCGACGGGGGACCTGACCAGCACGGAGCTCCTCCCCTCCCTCTTCGAGCTCTACTGCAAGCGGCTCCTTCCGGAGCGCTTCGCCATCGTCGGATTCGCTCGACGGGAATGGAGCTCCGAGCACTTCAGGCAGGTCGCTCGGCAGGCGATCGAAGACGAGTGCGCGTGGGAGCCGGAGGCGTGGAACGACTTCGCCCGCCGGCTGAGTTACGTGCAGGGCGACGCCACCGGACCCCCCGAAGAAGGCTACGCCGAGCTGAAGGCAGGGGTGGACGCGGCGGCGGCCGAGTTCGGCATCCCGGACAACGTCTTCTTCCACCTCGCCATGCCGCCCTCCACCTTTGGAGTCATCACCCGACGGCTCTCCCAGTCCGGGCTCGCGGCCTGCGAAGATGGCTGGCGGCGTCTCGTCATCGAAAAGCCCTTCGGGGTGGACCTGGCGAGCGCGCTCGAGCTCGACCTCCAACTGAGGCGCTCCTTCCGCGAGGACCAGATATACCGGATCGACCATTTCCTCGGAAAGGAGACGGTCCAGAACATGCTCGTCTTCCGGTTCGCCAATCCGGCCTTCGAGCCGATCTGGAACCGGAACTACATCGATCACGTGCAGATCACGGTGGCCGAGCAGATCGGCATCGGCACGCGTGCCGCCTTCTACGAGAAGACCGGCGTGGTCCGGGACATGGTCCAGAACCACCTTCTGCAGCTGCTGTGCATGGCAGCGATCGAACCGCCGGTGAACTTCGACGGTTCATCCCTGCGCGACGAGACGGTCAAGATCCTCGAGGCGGTGAACGGCAAGCCGGTGGATGTCGAGCGCGAAGCCGTACGCGGGCAATACGGCCCGGGCGACGTGGGAGGCGCCCCGGCCCGCGGCTATCGAGAAGAGGAGGGTGTGGATCCCGGCTCGACGACCCCGACCTTCACGGCGATCCGGCTGGGGGTGGACAACTGGAGGTGGTCGGGTGTGCCCTTCTACCTGCGGACGGGCAAACGCATGGCGCGGAAGCTCACCGAGGTGGCCATTCAGTTCAAGCCCACGCCCCACGTCATGTTTCCCCAGCAGGATTCCGGCTCCGCGCCGAACGTTCTGGCTTTCCAGCTGCAGCCGGAGGAGGGGATCGTTCAACGGTTCATCGCCAAGCAGCCCGGACCGGACCTGACGTTGAGCGACGTCACGATGGACTTTCGGTACGCCGATGCCTTCGGGGTGGAGCGGCCGCCGCGAGCCTATGCGTGGCTCCTTCTGGATGTCATGCAGGGCGATCAGACGCTCTTTGCGCGTGCCGACTGGATCAACGAGGCCTGGCTGACGGTGGACCCGATCGTCGAACACTGGGAAAACGAGCCGCACGGAGACTTTCCGAACTACGCCGCGGGGTCCTGGGGCCCGGAAGCGGCCGAGGATCTCATGCGACGAGACGGCCGCGCCTGGCGCAACGGCTGACGTGAAGCAGCGGCCTCGAGCAACCCCGGAGCCGCGCCGGGTCGGGAAGACGAAGCTCCATCTGGTCCCCCCGTCATCTTTCAGCAACGCGGGCGCCGACGTGCTGGCGGCGGCCCTCCGCGGTTTCGGGAGGCGCAATCTGTCGCTCGCGCTCTCCGGCGGTTCCACCCCCGGCCCCATCTACGAGGCGTTGGCGGGGTTCCCCGGCATCCCGTGGGAGCGGATCGGAATCTACTTCGCCGACGAACGTGCCGTCCCGCCCGATGACCCCGCCAGCAACTACCGCCTCGTCCGGAGCGCTCTCCTCGAACGCGTTCCGATTCCGGCGGAATCCGTCCACCGCATGGAGGCCGAGCGTCCCGACCTGGACGAGGCGGCTGAGAGCTACGAGCGCCGGCTGCCTTCGCGCCTGGACGTTCTCGTGCTCGGAATCGGGGAGGATGGACACACGGCGTCGCTCTTTCCGGGCTCACCGAACCTTCGGGAAACCGCGCGGCGGGTAGCACCGGCCCGGAGCCCATCTCCGCCGACGGAGCGTCTGACGATCACGCCCCCCGTCGTACTCTCGGCCGGCCGGATCTTCCTCTTCGCCCGCGGCCCGGCGAAGGCCGACGCAGTGCGCGAAGCTCTCCTCGGAGAGGCCGACATGTCAGGCTGTCCGGCCCGATTGGCCCGAGGCGGAACATGGGTGGTGGATACGGAGGCGGCGGCCCAGCTCAGGCCGTGAACGCCTGCTTCAGGCGCTGAGCACCGGCCTCAGGCTCCTTAGCACCGGCTTCAGGCGCTGAGCACCGGCTTCACGCGCTAAACGCCTGCTTCACGCGCTCCCAGAAGCCGGGCTCCTTGGTGTCGGGAGCCGGAGGAGCATCCTCGAGGGGAGCCATTCCCTCGAGCGCCTCACGCTGAGCGGATGAGAGCCGAGTCGGCGTCCAAACCAACACACGCACGATCAGATCGCCCCTGCCCTGGCCGCGGAGGCGCGGCATGCCGCGACCACGCAGGCGCAAGGCCTGGCCGCTCTGAATGCCTGC
>JAUWDL010000194.1 GCA_030608825.1 Gemmatimonadales bacterium | reverse complement strand
GCTTGGAAGGCTGACGCTCTGCCAACTGAGCTACGCCCGCGTGTGAGTCCCGCTTCCGACGTTTCGCTCGGAACCGATCCTCCATTTAGGAGTCTCCCTCAAGTCTTCTCGAACGAAGCGGGCGACCGGTCTCGAACCGGCGACCTTCAGCTTGGGAAGCTGACGCTCTACCAACTGAGCTACGCCCGCACAGCAACAACGACTTTCCATACTGCTGCTCACACCTCCCCCACGCGACCCTCTCTGCAACCAGTCTCGAGAGTCTATCCAACTGGCGCCGAGGATATCTCGGGAGCGAGGGCACCGGCCGAAGGCTGGTCCGGACGCCCTGAGGAGACCCCGCAGCGAAGCGAGGAGGCTCCGAGGATAGGCGTCCGCTGTCTCGCGGAGCGAGATATCCGCGGCGCTGGCTGGGGAAGCCACGAGAACCAATGGGGCGGGAGGGACTCGAACCCCCGACTTCTGCGATGTGAACGCAGCGCTCTAGCCAGCTGAGCTACCGCCCCCCGGTCCACGGTCGAAGCGTGTCGGTCCTCGAAGAGCGGGCGACCGGATTCGAACCGGCGACCTCAACCTTGGCAAGGTTGCGCTCTACCAGCTGAGCTACGCCCGCGCGCCTGTGCCGGAGAGTTACCTCCAGAGGCAAAAAAGGAGCCGCTTGTCCCCGCGGCTCCCATGTCGCAAAGCTATCTGCTTTGCAGCGACTGTCAACGTCCCTGAGTTGCCATGCCTCCACCGCGGTCGCGTCCTCTGGCCACCGCCGCGCGACGTACCCGGAGGTGCTCGTCGGCCGCTCAGGCCCTCCACGGCGTGAGAAGCCGGCGCAGGGCGGCGGGGTTGTCGAGAGCCAACTGGAGGTACGACTTCTCGGCGTGGGCGCGTGTGCTAATGTAGCACTTCGTGCAGCTGTTCTGCTTGGTGAAGCTCTCGAGCATGTCCTCCTGGCGGTCGAAGTACGCCATGACCATCGCGCACGGCGTCATCCGTCCGTCCGGGTTTACGACCAGAAAGCGGCGACCCGCCTCGCAGCCGGGGATCCCGTCTTCGGCGAGGAATCGGTAGAACTCCCTCAGCGTCTTCGCCGTCGTGTAGACCGGATAGCCCGCGCGCCGCATGTCGATCACCTCCTCGATCACCCTTCGGAGGTCCTCGAGCCCGTCGCCGCTGACCAGGCCGCTCCGGTCCTGCACGCGCAGGTGCGTGTAGACGGAGAAGTTGATCGGCAGACCCCACACCTTCGCGAGCCGCACCATGTCGGGCACGTCGCGATAGTTCCAGGCCGAGATGCACACGTTGAGGCTCACATCATCTCTCTCCGACGTGCGGGCCATCTCTGGCAATACCTGCGACATCTTCTCGAACAGACCCGGAATGCGGCGGAAGTCGGAGTGGCGGTCATCGGGATAGTCGAGCGACACGGAAAGCTGATGCATTCCCGCCTTCTTGAGCTTGAAGAAGCGCTCCGGCGTGAGCTGCGACGCGTTCGTCACCACGACGATCCACGGAAGCCCACCGGGGTGCGCGATCGACTCGAGAATCTCGTAGATGTCGCCCCGAGCGAGGGGCTCGCCGCCCGAGATGTTGACGACCACGGGCTTTAGGTCACCGCTGATGGCACCGTACTCGGCCGGCTCCAGCCTCTTCTCCTTGATCGGACCGCCCCAGTTGCAGTGCCAGCAGTTCGCGGTACACGCGTGGGTGATCTCGAAGGAGACCGTCAGCGGCTTGTTCTGAATCGTGTTCAGCATGCCCCGCCAGGCCATCTGCACCCCGACGCGCCCGGAGACGTTCATGGCCCGGCCTCGGCGGCCTCGACCCGGGCCGGCTCCGACCGGCCGCCCACCGCTGCGGAGCTTCCGCGTCGCCGCACCGCTTCGCGCAGCTTTCTGGCCAGGGCCGGCAGGGCCTTGATCATGTAGAGGTTGATGACCACCAGGAACGCCGCGAAAAGGAGCCAGTTGGGGATGTCGGTAACGGCTCCCAGCCAGGCGAGGAGGAAGTAGCGCGGATAGCGCGCGACGACCAGGGCCGCGAGGTACTTCTTCAGCGGGTAATGGATCGAGAAGCTCAGGAACTTGAACGGGAAGAAGGGGATCGGCGTAAAGCCGGCCACCACGAGGGTCGCGAACGGATACTTCAGGAAGTAGTCGATCGACCGCCTGTAGAGCTTCTTGTCCTTGTAGGCGATGACGGTGCGGTGGTTCAGTAGGGGCACGAAGACGGTGTGATCCATGACGCCCGCCACGACCGTCCCCACCGTCGCGGCGGCGGCCGCCAGCCACAGGTTCGCGAACTTCCCGAAGTAGATGAGCACCGGCTCATGAGGAAAGAACGAGATTGCCGCGTTCGCCGGGATCGAGTAGAAGGCGAGGTAGATGTAGCTCTCTGAGCTAAAACCCTGAAGGATCAGGTAGGTCGTCACCAGTCCGATCAGGACCATGACGCCCCCCAGGATCCAGACCTTCGGGCCGAGGCGGTCGTAGACCGGACCGGCCTGGGTCTCCCGGAGGCTCTCTTCCCGTTCCCGCGCGCTTCTCGTCATCTATCCCGGCGTGTCATCTCCAAGAGGCGTTGGCCGTGCTCGGCGGCCCGATGCTATCCGCGCCGCCGCGCCGCGGCAAGGCAAAACCGGCGATCAAGAGTCGTCTGGTGAGACTGCCGGCGATGCTGATCCCTTTTCTCACGCCGATAGAGGCGTAATGTTCCGTGTCGATCCCCCCGGCGGAGCCTGGTCTTCGCCGATGGCCACTCCAGTCCACGCCGTTGCGAGGCGATGCCGGTGAGCTCGAGGACCTGTACCGAATGCGGAGCGCAGCTACCGCGAGAAGACCAGACGTGCGCCAAGTGCGGAACCGCGTTTTCCCACGAGCCTGCCGAGGCGGCGGTCGGCTGCGCCGTGTGCGAGGCGGTGATCGATGCGTACGTCGAAACCTGTCCGGCGTGCGGCGAGAGGGGCTATCCGGCGCTGCGGCCTCGCCGGGGCAAACGCTGGCTGGGAGCTCCGGATGACGGATGAGGAAAGGCCTCCCGACGCTCAGCATGAGCGAACCACACCCTTCCTTCTGGCCGGTTTCGAGCGTCGGGTCCTGCCGCGCCTGGCGCGGGCGCTTCCCGCCTGGGTCGTGCCGGATCACCTCACGGCGCTGGGCCTCCTCTCATCCACCTGGATCGCGGTCGCGTACATCCTCTCGAACCGCAACCCGGCCTGGCTTTGGGGCGCGAGCCTCGGGCTCGTCATCCAGTGGTACGGCGACAGTCTCGACGGTACGCTGGCGCGCGAGCGCAAGATCGAGCGGCCGCGATACGGCTACTACCTCGACCACATAACGGACGCCTACTCCACGGCCGCGATCGGGATCGGACTCGGCCTCTCTCCATACATGCTGCTCTCGATCGGGCTCGCGGTCGTCATCCTCTATCTGATCATGTCGATCAACGTCTACCTGGAAACCTACGTGTTGGGCGAGTTCCGACTGGGGTACGCCGTTCTGGGACCCACGGAAGCCAGGGTGGCGCTCATCGCGATGAACACGGTGGCCATCATGCTCGGGCCGATGCGCTTCGACATGGCGGGCGTTTCGCTGACGCTGTTCGACATCTTCGGGGCGGTCGGCGTCCTCGCGATGTTGGTCCTCATGCTCATCCGCGTCGGCGGAAACCTCCGAGCCCTCGCCCGCCTGGAGCCGCCCCGCCGCTCGGCATGACCGGCGAACCGAGCGCAGCGCTCGACCGGTTCCGCGTCGTGCTCCAGGAGCCGCAGGATCTCGTCAACATCGCCCTCGTCATCCGCGCGATGAAGAACATGGGGCTCGGCCGGCTCCGACTCGTGCGCCCGGCCGAGTTCGACGCCTACCGCATCGAGGGCATCGCTCACGATACGGAGGATCTCGTGGCGCGCACGGAGCTGCACGACGATCTCGCATCGGCGGTGGCGGACGCCCAGCTCGTCGTCGGCACGTCAGCTCGGCGGCGGTCCAGCAAGCAGCAGTGGATGTTGGCCGGCGAGGCGGGACCGGAGCTCGTCGGCAGGGCTCTGCAAGGCAGCAGGATCGCGCTCGTCTTCGGCCCCGAGCACCGAGGCCTAACCAACGAAGACCTCAAGTACTGCCAGA
>JAUWDL010000367.1 GCA_030608825.1 Gemmatimonadales bacterium | reverse complement strand
CCCCGAAGAAGTCGAGATCCTCGGAGTAGCGATGCCCGAGATGGAGCGCCAAGCCGGTACCGCCGGCCAGCGTCCAGGGCTGGACCCAGCCCCCTGAGACCAAGGCGCGAATCGTCTTCCAAGCGTCCGGGCTCAAAACCTTAGGATGCATCGGCCTCGTCCAGGATGAGGTTCCAGTAGTTGCGGGTCCGCACATCGATGCCCCGCTGCCGAACGGCGTCACGGATCGCCTCATCACCGAAGAAGGCGCGAACGGCCGCAACCTGCTGCGCATCCCCGAAACTCAGGACACGGCCCAGAAGCCACGCCGCGTGCTCGGTGAGATCGGATGCCTGAAGCTCAGCGTCCCAGAAGAGGGGCTCGATCAATCGCACCAGGGCCTCGGCAGTGGGTCGGACGTCCAGCCTCGGTTGTCTCGGCCGAAGGCGCACCTCCAGGCTTGCACCCAACGCCGCCGATAGCTTTCGCAGCGTGCTGATCTCGAAGCGGTCCCAGCCGCTCTCGTAGCGGTGGAGAGTAGGCGCGCTGGTACCGGCCCGACGCGCCAGCTCCTCGAGACTCCATCCTCTGGCCTTCCTGAGATCGCGGATTTGGGATCCGATCGGAGGCGGCGGATGTATATTATCATACATGATAATAAATATAGCGGATGACCGGGCAGCGATCAAGCTGAACGAGCCATAACGAAGAAGGGCGGCCCGAAAGCCGCCCTTCTGCTCAAGCGCACCCATGGGCCAAGGGTGCGGGCCGCCTTACCTCCGCCTCCCGCCGCCTCCTCTGGAGCGACCTCCGCCACTCCGGCTTCGCGAGGCGTTGTAGTTGTTCGTCCGCGTCGTCCCGCGCTGCCGGCTGTTGTAGCTGCGTTCCATCGATGAGCCGGTGGACCGCTGCTGCGTCCGCGGCTGTTGGGCGGCCCGGTCGCGTTGCTGCTGGGATGGTTGGCGAGCGCCCTGCTGCGAAGGCTGGCGGTCACGGGAGGCGTCGCGGCTCCGTTCCTGCCGTGCATCGCTGCTTACCGCGTCGCTGCGGTTCCAGCCGTCCTGCCCGCGGCGATCCCAGTTCCCATCGTTGTCGCGTCGGTACACGTTCCCGTTGCGGTCCGAGAAGACGTTGTTGTCCCGGCCCGCGGAGGTGCGGGGCTGGCGATCCCTCGCCTGCTGCGTCCGTGGAGCGTTCCGGGCGACGTTCCTCTGGCGGTTGTAGATGTTGTTGCGGTGCGCCGCCCGGTTCCCGGAGCGGTAGCCGGCGCGGAAGCCGGCCCGGGCGCCGCGGTGCCAACCTCTGTGATAACCACGCCGGTAGCCGCGGTAGCGACCCGGTCCCCACCATCCGCCGCGCCACCATCCACCGAAGCCGATCCCGAACCGGAACGGTCCCCAGCCGTAGCTGAACCCGAAGCTCCAACCCGTCCAGGGATTCCAGCGCACGCCGAAGCCCCACGTGGCGACCCGGGGGTAGTAGTAGTGGCCGTACCAGGCGGGATAATACCAGCCGGTCCCATAGACGACCGTGCCGCCGTACACGTAGCTGTTCGTGTAGCCCGGGTAGTAGCCGACGTACACGACCTCGGGCGTCGAATCGTAGACATAAACGTAGGTCGTGTTGTGGGCGGAGCTGCTCGGCGGGATGTTATAGATCTCGGCCGGAATCTCATCGGCCACAGTCCACGGTCCCGTCGGACTGTCCGACACGAACCACACCGCCTCGTCCATGGCGTAGTACTTGTTCTTGACCTTGATCACCTGGTTCGGCGTGTTCACGGCCAGCTGGAGCCCGTCCGTGTCCTCGATCGGTTCGAACTTCGGGTCCCCGTCGTACTCCACATCCAGCTCCGCCTCGCTCCGGTCGATGACGGAGGTCTGAGGGATCTGGTTGTCCAGCACGGCCTCGTTCGCCTGCTCGGTCCCCGGCACCGAGGCGAGCAGATACCCCTTGTCGGACTCGAACGGTATCTCGGCGAACCCTTCGGGGAGCTGGTCCCCCGGCACGTAGACCCACGGCCCGTCGAGCGACTCGGCGCTGAACCAGCGCCCCGAGAGCAGCACGAAGATCCGGGCCGATCCCAGATCCATCACGATCTCGCTCTCGGAGTTGTCGACGTAGAGGAGGTCCGCCTCGCTGATCGGCGTGTACTCGGGCTTTCCCTTGATGTAGATGAGCTCGGTCGGCTCGGTGGCGACGACGAGGCTGGGCGGCGGTCCGACCTCTTCTTCCTCCACCTCCTCGCCCGCCTCCGCAGCTGCGGCCGCGACCTGCGCGTCGACGGAATCCTGGATGGCCTTCACCTCCGCTTCCTCCTCGAGCGGGGCCAGGGAGCCCACCTGGCTGGGCACCGAAGAGGTGAGCTCCCACGGGCCCTTCCAGTCCGGCGCTGCGTACCACTGCTTCTCGCCGCCGTACAGGTAGTACCGCTTGCCGTTCCGGTCGAAGACGATGTTGAACGGCGTGTTGATGATCCGCATCAGGCCATCGGAGCCCTCGATGTCCTGCATCCTGGGCTCGCCCTCGATCGTCACGAGGATCGCGGGCTCGTAGCTGATGATGATCTTCGGCGGATCGTTCTTCAGGTCCTCGGCTGCCAGCCTCCGCGTCTCGGCGTCGTCCAGGCTGGTGAGGAGCCGGTCAATCGAGATCTCGAGGTCCCACTTCGGGATCTCCTCCTCGAGGATCCGGGACAGATTTTCCTTCTGCTCCT
>JAUWDL010000330.1 GCA_030608825.1 Gemmatimonadales bacterium | reverse complement strand
CGCTCCGCTTCGTTCAGGAGCTGGCCGGGCGGATCCGCGGCTACGGCGGAGCAGTCGTCACGGGCTCCGAGGTCGTTGAGGTCTTGACGCGAGACGGTCGGGTGGCGGGCGTGCGAACGCGGGACGGGGAGATCTGGGAGGGCGACCGCGTGGTCCTGGCGACGGGTGCCTACAGCCTGGACCTGGCGACGAAGTTCGGGTGCCGGTTGCCGGTCCAGGCCGGCAAGGGCTACCACCGCGACCGCGATCCGGCGACCGGGGGCGCTCCACCGCTGAAGATCGCCTGTATTCTGCGCGAACACTACGTGCTCTGCGCCCCGATGGACGGGTTTGTACGTTTCGCGGGCACGATGGAGTTCTCCGGAGTCAACCACGAGATTCGTGAGGCTCGAATAGCCCAGCTCACGAGAGCGGCGGACAGCTTCCTCGAGGGCGTCGGAGATGTAGAGTCCACTTCCGAGTGGTGTGGCCTTCGGCCCTGCACGCCCGACGGTCTGCCGATCGTCGGGCCGCTGTCCGCTCCCGAGGGAGTCTACCTGGCGACAGGCCACGCGATGTTGGGGCTGACGCTCGGTCCGGTCACCGGCCAGCTCGTCGCCGAGTGGATCCTCGACGGCAAGCCGTCGATCGACGTCGACGCGATGCGAGTCGACAGGTTCTGATGCGAGGTGCGCGAGAGATGGAGAAGGCGGCGTCGGTGGTACCCGGATGGCTCGGAATCCTCTTACTCGTTCTCGGTGCGGGCTGCAGGGCCGAGCCTACCGTCCAGGACCGACCCGCCTCCGATCTCGAGTTGGTCGACCACTCCGGGTCGTACGAGAAGCGGGAATACCGGATCGAGGTCCGGGATGGAGTCGAGCTGTACACGGCCGTCTACCGGCCGCGGGACACGACGCGCGAGTACCCGATCCTGCTGAGGCGGACTCCATATAACTGCGGGCCCTACGGAACGGACGGCTATCCGAGGCGGATCGGTCCTTCACGGGTCATGGAGGAGGAGGGCTACATCTTCGCCTGCCAGGACGTGCGGGGTCGCTACATGTCGGAAGGGCAGTACGACAACATGCGGCCACACGTGCCGGGGGATTCGACGATCGACGAGAGCTCCGACACGTACGACACGATAGACTGGCTGCTCGCCAACGTGCCGCGGAACAACGGGAAGGTCGGGATGTGGGGGATCTCCTACCCCGGTTTCTACGCGGCCGCCGCGCTTCCCGAGGCGCATCCCGCTCTGGTCGCCTCCTCCCCGCAGGCGCCGATCGCCGATTTCTTCTTCGACGACTTCCACCACCACGGCGCATACCTGCTGAGCTACTGGCTGATCACGCCGGTCTTCGGCTACCAGAAGACGGAGCCGACGACGGATCGCTGGTTCCCGATACAGCAGCCTCCCACGCGCGACGGCTACAAGTTCTACATGGGGTTCGACCGACTCTCCGACTCGTACGGCGAGGAGAACTTCTTCTGGCGCCAGATCGTGGAGCACCCGAACTACGACGAATTTTGGCAGCGGCGAAACATCCTCCCTCACCTCGAAGGCGTGGACCACGCCGTGATGACGGTGGGCGGTTGGTACGACGCCGAGGATCTGTACGGCCCGCTCAACATCTACCGCACCCTCGAGGGAGAGAACCCGGGCGCCTTCAACGTCCTTGTCATGGGTCCGTGGACCCACGGCGGCTGGTCACGTGCCCGCGCGCCGCACATGGTCGGCGACCTCTACTTCGGCGAGGATATCTCCGGCTGGTACCAGCGGGAGGTGGAGGCACCCTTCTTCCGCCACTTCCTGAAAGGGGAGGGGGATCCCCCGGCGTTCGAGGCGCTGGTCTTCGACACGGGTCGAAACGAGTGGAAGGAGTTCGAAGCGTGGCCGCCCGCGGCCGCCCGCACGGAGCGGCTCTACCTGCGCGGCGGAGGCGACCTGTCCGCCGAGCCGCCTGCCGCGTCCGAGCCCGCGTACACGGAGTACGTCAGCGACCCGAACGAGCCCGTTCCGTACACCGATGCCATCCGCATCGTGTTCACACCCCGCCGCTACATGAACGAGGACCAGCGGTTCGCGAGCCGCCGCCCCGACGTGATCGAGTTCCAAACGGACGTGCTGGATGAGGACCTGACGCTGTCCGGCGACATCATGGCCCACCTGGAGGTCTCGACCACCGGGACCGCCTCCGACTGGGTCGTCAAGCTCATCGACGTCTACCCGGACGACGAGCCGAACCACGAGCACACGCCGGAGGGGGTGGAGCTCAGCGGTTACGAGATGATGGTGCGGAGCGAGGTGATCCGCGGGAGGTTCCGGAACAGCTACGAGCACCCGGAACCGTTCGTGCCCGGCGAGGCGACGACGGTGCGACTGCCGCTACAGGACGTGTTCCACACCTTCAAGAAGGGCCACCGGGTCATGGTGCAGATCCAGAGCACCTGGTTTCCCCTCATCGACCGGAACCCGCAGAGCTACGTGCCCAACATCTTCGACGCGACGGAGGAGGACTTCATCGAGGCGACCCAGCGGGTGTACCACTCGCCCGCCCACGCCACCTATCTGGATGTGAAGGTGCTCCGCTAGGAGCGGGACCGTCGAGGCGGCGCACGGGAGCTCCGGCGTGCCGAGCCGTGCGGTCGGAGCCCACACGGAAGCCCGACTTCGACTTCCGCGCTCAAAGCATCGGCCAGATGTCCTTGTTGAAGGAAACCATCCACTCCCACACGCCGTCGTCGAGGCCTCGGGCCACGTCCACGCGCAAGAAGTCGTTCACCACCCCGATGCCGGCGCCGAGCGAGGGCCGCAGCCCACCGCTGGCCGACGCCCCGAAGAGCTCGGCAGCTCCCGCAGACACGGAGGTGATGCCCACCGAGCCCGCGGTG
>JAUWDL010000179.1 GCA_030608825.1 Gemmatimonadales bacterium | reverse complement strand
AAGGACCGCCTGAGGTTCGGTAGTATCTCGACCTGGTCCGCCGAGATGAACGTCGCGGCGCCGGTACGGCCCGCGTTGAGGACGGTGTTTTCCTCCACCTGAACCGCCAGCTCGGCGACCTCGACGGCCTGGATCTGGAGCTCGAAGTTCAGGCGCAGATCCTGACCCAGATCCACGTAGGCGCCGGTTTCCCTGTACTCGGCGTATCCGATCATCGTGACGGTGACCGTGTAGGGACCGCCTACCCTCATGTTGGGGATACTCCAGGCGCCCCCACCTCTCGTGCTCGTGCCGTACGATGTGCCGCTGGGCTCGTGTGTGGCGATGACGCTGGCGTCGACAACCGCGTTGCCCTCCGTGTCGAAAACGAACCCGCCCATCTCGCCGGTCGTCACGCCCTGGGCGAGCAGGCCGCCCGTCAGGAAAAGAAGAAGAGCCAGTGCGGCGGCTCCGGCTCGCGCAAGAGACCCCAACCAACTGCGTTCACGCATTTTTCCCCTCCTCGTCTCGATGAGCGGTCGTACCTCGGAAGCGTCTATCCCACGCGAGTCCTGAGGACTCGAGCTCGGGGCAGTGGCAAGGGGTCGGTCGGGTGGGTGGGTTGAGGAAGGATTGGCAATGAAAGCCGGGGTGAGCGCGCTCTGCACTGCGCTGCGGCATAGCCTATCCGTCTTGGGGGGTCACTCCAAACAGCGTGTTCACACTAGTCGTGAGTGGCGCGAGGTGCAACGGCCCGTCACGGCGGCGTGACAGCTTTCACGGGGCGCGTTCTATGGGCTCAAGCCGAGCGCCTGCGCCAAGCGGACAACGGCGTCCGGAGAGCCGGCTCGATAATCGGGCTCGAGCGACCACTCGGAGCCCTCGCTTCGGCCATAGTCGGCGCCGACGCTGAGCGCCCGAAACGGCATGCCCCGCCGCTCGAGCTCCGCGTTGGTGTTGGTGGCGCACTCGGCGTCGACCTCGTGATCCCCCACGTAGAGGAGGACCCCCCCCTCTTCCAGACCCAGACGCTCCACGCACAGCAGAAACCCGTCGGGCGCCGGCTTCTGCGCCCGCTGGTGGACCTCCTCGTAGCCGACGACCACGTCAAAACGGTCTCTGAGGCGGTGGCCGTTCAGCGTTTCGTCGATGTTGCGGCGGCTGTTGGCCGAGAAGATGGCGTGCGGAAGGTGGCGAAGGGCTTCCAGGGCTTCCGGAATGCCGGGCAGGATGGGCGCAGCCGTCGTCTCGGCGATCTGGTATCCGGTCCACAGCCGCCCGGCTTCATCGATCGTCTCATCGTCCATGCCGAGCTCGGAGCGGTAGAGATCACGCCAGTTGCGCGTGCGCCAGAGCGCTTCCTCGTAGCTCTCGAGCGAGCTCAGCATCGGGATGCGATCCCAGGTCCCGCGAAGATGCGTCACGATCCGTCGCGTGACGGCGAGATTCTTCTCTCGCGAGTCGACCAGCGTGTTGTCGAAGTCCCAGACGATGGCTCGAAGCGGAGGCTGCGCGGCGTGCATCCGCACAGTATGGGGCGAAGGTCCAGCAGGAGAAAGAAGGTGAGGAGCGGGGCGGGACGGCAATCGCCCCGCCCCCGGATCAGCAGAGGTACTTCCGCAGAGGTTACACGTTCGTCAACCAGACCATCAGGACTTGCCGGAGGGCACACCAGGCCGCGAAGCCCACGCTCACTCGGAACATCTGGTTCAGCGCTACCGTATTCATCGACCGCTCTTTTTTTATCTTGCTTCTTCCGCGAGTCCGTCCACGGCTTAGAAGCCATTCTCGACTCTGGCGGCCACATGTAATTCACGCCCCGTACCAGCGTAGGCCAAACAACGGCGGTCGCTGCAAGATATTACTGTATATGTATTTCGCGGTCAGCAATGTATCGTGCGAATGGGGACGGCCGACGCCTGAAGTGTGGCGTCAACGCGTCAAAAACGGGGTCGGAACGGGCACCTCCCACTGCAGTCGTGAATCGCGGTGCCCGCGCCACAGTCCGGCCCGCTCGGGCCGAGCCCCGGCTGACCCGTCGGCTGGCCCTGGAGATCAGCTGGGCCTGGAGATCAGCTGGTCTTGGAAAGCAGGCTGTAGCTTCTCAGATGGCGGAGGGCGGCGCTTCGGTCCCCCATCGCCTCGTAGAGGCGCGAGAGGTTGTAATGGGCGTCGGCCAGCTCGGGGTCCGCGGCGACGGCCCGAAGATAGGCCTCGACCGCCCGCTCCACCTTGCCGAGGTCCTCCAGGACCACGCCGAGATTGAAGGCGGCGGTCGCGCTCCCGGGCTCGGCGGCGAGGGCCGCTCGGTAGTGGCCTTCGGCGGCCGTCAGGTTCCCCTCTTCGTGCAGCAGCCGGCCCAGGTTCAGGTGCGCGCCGGGATGATCCGGCGCCAGCTCCAGCGCCCGGATGTAGGCGCCGCGGGCCTCGGCGGGAGAGCCCGGCTCGAGCTCGCAGCCGATCTCGAACCACTCGGCGGGGCTCTGCTCGTGCTCCGGCTCCTTGCGCTGCGAGTTTGCGACGCGAATGGACAGCTCACGCTCAGGAGCCCCCGGCTGCGCCCGCAGGCCCTCGCCGAGGTCCAGCACGTACTGGCAGGATTCGGGCTCCCAGGCCGACTCACCCTCCCGGGCGACGACCTGCCCCGCCTCGGAACTCACTCTCACGGCGGAGAGGGGCCGGCCGGGAAGCTGTCGCCTGAGCTCGCGGAGGGCCCTCCCGACCTGCGCGGCCGAGAGATCCTCGGCCTCGAGCTCCGTGGCCGCCCGGATGAGAACCAGGTCCTGGAAGGAAAAGTGATAGCCCCCCGCATCGCGGGGCGCGTCCAGGAGGCCAGCTCGGACAAACCGGCGCACCCGATCGGGCGTGATGCCCAGCAGGTCGGCTACTTCTCGCGTTCGGTACGTATCGACCATCTCGGCCTACGCCAGCCTAGCCTCCGCTCGCGGCCTTCCTGGACGCCTTCTTCTTCGACCCCGCCCGCTTGGCCGCCTTTCGAGACTTGGCGGCCGCGGCCTCCTCGTCCTCGCCGAGACTCGCCTTCAGCGCGGCCATCAGATCGATGACCTTGGTCTCGGTCTCGACGGTCGGCGCGGCCGTGATCTCCTCGCCGGTCTCGATCTTCTCGTCGATGAGAGCCATGATCCGCTTGCGGACCTCGTCCTCGTACTTCTCGGGCTCGTATGCCCCCGAGGCCGCCTGCTCGATGAGCTGAACGGCCAGCTTCAGCTCCTCGTCCTTCACCTCGGCCTCGCCCAGCGGGACGTCCGAGAACGGGCGTAGCTCGTCCGCGTAGTGCAGCTGCTCGAGCAGGAGGCCGTCCTCGACCGGGCGCACGAGCACGAGGTACTGTTTGCCTCGGGCAGCGTAGGTGGCCAGAGCGGCGCGCCCCGTCTCCCGGAGTGCCGCGCTCAGAAGCCGGTAGGCGCGCTCCCCCCCCCTGTCGGGCCCGAGGTAGTAGGCGCGCGAGAGCTGGATCCGCTCCACCTGCTCCAGCGGGATGAACTCGGCGATTTCGATGGTGTTGGTCGCCACCGCGTTGAGCTGCTTGATCTCGTCGGGCTCGAAGAGCACGTACTGGTCCTTGGCGTACTGGTAGCCCTTCACGAGCTCGTCGCGTTCGACCAGCTTGTCGTCTATCGGGCAGTAGTGCCTCTGCTTGACCCTCGAGCCGCAGTCCTTGTGGATCCAGTTGAAGGATATGTTGGCTGCGGACTCGGCCACCGAATACAGACTGGTGGAGACCGAGACGAGGCCGAAGGATATCGTAGCCGAACCGATGGGTCTCATAGCCATCTCCGCCGGGTTTGAAGGCGCCTGTCGCTTCCGGGAACCCGTAACGCGCTACGGCGTTTGCGCTTCCCGGGCCGCCATAAATGTAATACTCGACCGTTCGAGCGGAAGCCGTGCCTGACAAAGACCAGCTGTCCCGATACCGGAAAAAGAGAAGCGCCGACGCCACCCCGGAACCGGCAGGCGAGGCAGCGGCGGCGGCGGAGTCGTTCGAAGCGGCTGCGGAACAGGCCGAGCCCGCGGAGCCGAGCCCTCGCGGCGGCGTGTTCTGCGTCCAGCTCCACGACGCCACGCGCCTGCACTACGACCTCCGTCTGGAGATCGAAGGCGCCCTCGCCTCCTGGGCGGTGCCAAAGGGCCCATCGCTCGACCCGGCCGAGAAGCGACTGGCGGTACACGTAGAGGATCATCCGCTCGAGTACGTGGACTTCGAGGGAGTCATTCCCGAAGGCAACTACGGAGCGGGGGCCATGATCCTGTGGGATCGCGGGACGTGGGTCGCACGGAACGATCCCGTCGAGGGGCTCGAGACGGGCAAGCTCCTGTTCGAGCTTCGAGGCCTCAAGCTGCGCGGGGTGTGGACCCTGGTGAAGCTGGCCAAATCCGAGAACGAATGGCTCCT
>JAUWDL010000200.1 GCA_030608825.1 Gemmatimonadales bacterium | reverse complement strand
CCAGGTGTGGCCGCCGCCATTCACGATGTAGAAATCCAGCTCCGCCCCGCCTGAACAGCTCCGGTATTCCTCCAACGTGACCGTCGTGCCGTCGTCCTCGGTATCGGGAAGCTCCGTGACAGCCGGGTTCGCCGAGCATCCGTTCAGGCCGGTCCAGGTGGCGATCGTTGCTCGGGCGGAGACCGTGCTCGAGAGCTCGCCGACCCTGCCTTCCCAGGGAAACTCGGCGTCTTCCGTCCCCTGGATGAAGAGCCAGGGAGCCGCTCGGGAAGGAGAGCACACCTCCTCCACCTCATCGATCATCGTGGCGGCGACGCTTCCGAACGCCGCGAGCTCGTTGGCCAGCTCGCAGCCCAGGAAGTGTGTCATGAGAGCGCCCTGCGAGAACCCCGCCACGTAGACGCGAGAGCGGTTTATGGCCAGCTGGGCAGCTAGATCGTCGATCAGATCGCGGATGAACCGCACGTCGTCGACGCCGTCGATCGCCGCGCTGGAGCAGATCTCGCAACCGACGTTCCAGTCCAGGGTCTGAAAGGCCCGTGGATAGGCCACGACATAGCCGAACTGGTCGGCCACCTCGTCGAAGCCGGTGATCACCGCCATACCACTGAGCCGCGGGACGCCGTGAAGCAGGATGACGAGCGGTGACGGCTGAGCGGGGTTCACGGTGGCGGGCACGTGAACGTCGTAGACCCGATCGAGGCCGCCGGACCGCATGGCTCGGTTGAAGTCCCCCGGATTCTGGATCGGATCGACCGGCCCCTCACCCCCGCAGGATGAGAGGATGAACGCGAGACACACGGCGCCCGAAGCGCGGCGAAGGGCGACGGAGATCTTCTTCCTGGTGTCCATGTTTCACCCTACCCTGAAGGTCACGCGTTTGAGCCGCGGCGCACCAAATCGCCGCTCCCGGCGGTCCGGGCTATACTGATCGACCGACGGTCCGGGGCATTCACCCGAGACGTCGGCCACACTTGAGAACGCCGGAACGCGGCACCCGGGGGAGGCCGACCGTGCCACGAGCCATGTTGATCGACACCGACACCGCCTCGGATGATGCGGTGGCCCTCATAATGGCCGCCCGTTGGCCGGATGTGGAGATCAAGGCCGTGACGGTCGTGGCGGGCAACGTCCCCGTGGACCAGGGCGTCCGGAACGCTCTCTACACCCTGGAGCTGTGCGGCTCGGAAGCTCCCGTTTATCGAGGCTCGGCCGAGCCGCTGAGGCGCCCGCTGGTGACCGCGGAGTTCTTCCACGGCGGAGACGGCCTCGGTGATCGGGGATATCCTCCGCCGCAACGAAGTCCCGCCGAGGGCGACGCCGTTGAGGCGATCGTCCGTACCGTGCGGGAGAACCCCGGGCTCGTGCTCGTGACGCTCGGCCCTCTTACGAACCTTGCGCGTGCGCTCGAAATCGCGCCCGATCTCGCCTCCCTCGTGGGACGCTGCATCGTCATGGGCGGAGCCGCCTGCACGGTCGGCAACGTGACGCCGGCGGCCGAGTTCAACCTCTGGGTGGATCCTGATGCGGCGCGAGTCGTCTTCGAGTCGGGAGTCTCGATCGAGATGGTCGGATGGGAGCTCTGCCGCCACGAGGCCAATCTCGACGACGCGGAGATGGCCTACGTCCGGGGCTTCGACAACCCTCTCGCCCGTTTCGCGATCGACTGCAACGCCACGGCGCTGGAGGCCAATCGCCGCCAATCGGGAGACCCCGGCCTCGGACTTCCGGATCCGATCGCCATGGGAATCGCTCTGGATCCCTCCATCTGCAAGCGACGCAGCGCGCACCGCGTGCAGCTCGAGACCGAGAGCGACCTCACGCGCGGCATGACGGTGGTCGACGCTTTGGAGATCCACGATTACCCGCACAACAAGAAGGTGTGGGGTCATCTCGCGAGGCCAAACGCGGTCGTTTGCTGGGAGATCGACGTGCCGGCCTGGAAGGCGATGCTCTTCCGGTCGTTGAGGGACGGTTGATGCCGCCTCGCATCGTGGTGGTGGGAAGCTCGAACACGGACCTCGTCGTGAGGGCGCCCACCCTGCCGGCAGCGGGCCAGACCGTCCTGGGCACCTCCTTCTTCAGAGCGGCTGGAGGCAAAGGCGCGAACCAGGCCGTGGCCGCCGCCCGGCTCGGCGCGCGGGTCACCCTGGTGGCGAGGGTGGGCCGCGACGAGTTCGGAGAGGCCTCGCTGTCGAACCTCCAGAGGGAGGGAATCGACACGAGCTTCGTGGTCAGGGATCCGGACGCCCCGAGCGGCGTCGCTCTGATCGTCGTGAGCGACGAAGGCGAAAACGCCATCGCCGTGGCGCCGGGCGCCAACGCCCTGCTCGAACCGGAGGATGTCGACCGGGCAGCCGAAGAGGTCGAGGCCGCGGACATCCTGCTTCTTCAGCTGGAAACGCCGATAGCGACGGTGGCCCATGCCGTGAGCCGAGCGAGGGTCGCGGGAGTGCCCGTCATCCTGAACCCCGCGCCCGCGGCTCCGGTCGACGTTCGGGTTCTCCGCGACGTGTCCGTGCTGACGCCGAACACCGGCGAGGCGATCGCCCTCGCGGGGGGAAGAGGATCGGGAGTCGAGGCGGCTCGGCTCGCCGCACGGAAGCTGCGTGCCGCCGGCGTGCGCCGGGTGATCGTGACGCTCGGCGCGGAGGGCGCTCTCCTCGAGGAAGCGGAGATGAGCGTCGTTCGGCCGGCCCGTTCGGTCGCCGTCGTCGACACCACGGCCGCCGGCGATGCCTTCAACGGTGCGCTGGCGGTGGCGCTGGCGGAAGGCGCGTCGCTGGAAGCCGCGGCCGACTTCGCCAATCAGGCGGCCACGCTCAGCACGACACGGGAGGGCGCCCAGCCGTCGCTTCCGACCCGGGCGGAAGTGGACGCGTTCGCCCGTGACTTCGGCGGCTCGGCTTGAGCGGAGGAACCGGAGCTTCCGGGGTGGGAGAGGGGCGCGAGGTCTTCGGGACCCGACTCGGCTTCGTGCTCGCCGCGGTCGGATCCGCCGTCGGCCTGGGAAACATATGGCGCTTCCCCTACCAGACGGCGGAGGGCGGCGGCGCCGCGTTCGTCATCGCCTACTTGATCATGACGTTCATGATCGGTGTTCCGATCATGCTCGCGGAGTTTGCCGTCGGCCGGCGGACCCGCCTTTCCCCGGTGGGGGCGCTGCGGAGCATCGGCGGCCGAGCATGGGTGCCCCTTGGAATCCTGTTCGTGGTCACCAGCCTTCTGATCCTGGCCTACCTTTCGGTGATCACGGGCTGGGCGATTCGCTACGCCCTGGACGCGGCCCTATTCGGCTTCTCCGCTGGAGCGGGCGACCGCTTCACGCGAATCTCGACGGGCGGTCCTGCCATCGGCTTCCACCTCGTGTCGATCACGCTCACGGTCGGCATCGTGCTCCTCGGCGTCCGCCGGGGCATCGAGCGGGCAAGCCTTCTCATGATGCCGACGCTCTTCCTGCTGCTGATCGGCTTGGCGATCTGGGCCTCCACCCTGCCGAACGCCGCGGCCGGGTACCGATTCTACCTCGCGCCGTCGCTTGCAGAGGTCCTCGATCCGGCCGTCCTTCAGGGTGCCGCCGCGCAGGCGTTCTACTCGCTCAGCGTAGGGATGGGAATCATGATTACCTACGCCTCCTACTACTCCCGGGAGGAGAACCTGAACCGGGAGGCGGCGGTGATCGCCCTCGCGGATTTCTCGGTCGCGTTCATCGCCGGCCTGGTCGTGTTCCCGATCGTGTTCGCCCTCGGACTGTCGGAGGAGGTCGGGGAGAGCGCGGTGGGGGCCCTGTTCATCTCGCTGCCGGAGGCGTTCCTCCGGATGGGGAGCGTGGGGAGGATCGTCGGCGCGACCTTCTTCATGACCCTGGTCGTCGCGGCGATCACCTCGGCCGTATCTCTCCTGGAGGTCGTGTCCGCGGTCCTCATGGACGAAATGCGGCTCGCTCGTCGGCAGGCCACGCTGCTCGCCGGTTGCGCGGCGGGACTCGTCGGAGTGGCGCCGGCCGTCTCCATCGCGACCCTGGGCGTCATGGACCAACTGGTCGCCGAGCTCTTCACG
>JAUWDL010000134.1 GCA_030608825.1 Gemmatimonadales bacterium | reverse complement strand
TGCCGCACCGGGCTCCTCTCGGCGCACGGCCACCTGTACGGCGATCTCAGCGCCCTCGAGAACCTGCGGTTCGCGGCCTGGATGGGCGGGGTCAGCGTCGACGAGGCCCGGCTTCGAGCCGCTCTGGCCAAGGTGGGGCTGGACCACGTGAGCGAGCAAAGGGCGCGCGAATTCTCCTCCGGCATGCAGAAGCGGCTCGCCTTCGCGACACTCCTCATGCGACGCCTCGACCTCGTCCTCCTCGACGAGCCGTACGCGAGCCTGGATTCGGACGGAATTCGAATGGTGGACGATTTCGTGGATGAGTGGAGGGCCGGCGGGGGAACCGTGCTTCTCGCCACGCATCGACGGGGCCTGGCCCTCCGCAAGGCGGATCGCGTGGCCGTTCTGCAGGCCGGCCGCCTCCGTCGGTACTGCAGGCCCGAGGAGCTGGAACCCGCAGACCTTGATCCGCAGCCCGCAGACCTGGATCCGCAGCCCGTGGTGCCCGCCGGATGAAGAGCTCGCTGGCCCTCCGCACGTGGGCGATCCTCTGGAAAGACCTGCTCATCGAGCTGCGGACGAAGCAGAGCTTCAGCGCGATGGTCTTCTTCGCGGCGCTGGTGCTCTTCCTGTTCGGGTTCGCGATCGGCCCCGACACGGCCACGCTCTCCCGCCTGGGCGGCGGCCTCCTGTGGATCGCGATCGCCTTCACCGGCATGCTCTCGCTCGGTCGCACCTTCCAGAGCGAGGAGGTGGCGGGCGGCCTCGACGGGCTTCGGATGTATCCGGGTGAGATCCGGGCGATCTATCTCGGAAAGCTCCTGGCGAACTTCTCGATGCTCGTGGTGCTCGAGGTGGTTCTGGTCCCGGTCGCCTCGGTGCTGCTGCAGCTCGAGCCGTGGGGACGCTTCCCGCTCTTCGTCGGCATCACTCTGCTGGGAACGTTCGGCTTCTCGGTGATCGGGACGTTCTACGCCTCCCTGACGCAGCACCTGAGAGCCCGCGAGCTGATGCTGCCGCTCCTGCTCTTCCCGGCGCTCGTGCCGGTTTTCCTCGGAGCGGTCAACGGCACGACGCTGGCCCTGGCGGGCGACCCGCTGGACCGGATCGGAGGCTGGATCCGCTTGCTCATCTCGTTCGACATCATATTCTTCGTCGTTTGTGTTTGGATCTATCCCCTGGTGCTGGAGGAATGACGATTACCGATCTGCCTCAACCGAACCCCGGACGCGCGCGGCTTCTGGGTACCGCGACCCTGCTCGTCGTCGCCGCCGGCAGCGCTGCCGGGCTGTTTCTGGTCCCTGCCGACGCGCTTCAGGGCGAGGTGCAGCGGCTCCTGTACGTGCACGTGCCGGCGGCCTGGCTGGCGATGCTCTCGTTCTTCGTGGTCTTCGTGATGAGCGTGCTCTATCTGATCCAGCGGGATCCCAAGTGGGACCTGCTGGCGGTCAGCGCCGCGGAGATCGGCATCGTCTTCACCGCGCTCGCGCTCGTGCTCGGCTCCCTGTGGGGGAAGCCGACCTGGGGCGTCTGGTGGACCTGGGACCCGCGTCTGACGACGACGGCGATCATGCTGATGATCTACGTCGGATATCTCGTCGTGCGATCGTTCGCCGACGATCCCGAGAAACGGGCCCGCTGGTCGGCGATCATCGGAATCATCGGGTTCGTGGATGTGCCGATCGTCTATCTCTCGGTCCTCTGGTGGCGAACGTTGCACCAACCCCCATCGAGCCCTCGCTCGATGGCTGGCGAGTTCGTGTACGTCCTGTTGCTGAACGTAGCCGCCTTCACGCTCCTGTACGTCTACCTCATGCTGCGGCGATATCGGCTGGCGGTCGCGGAGCGCCACGTGGAAGAGCTCCGGCTCACGCGGGACGACGGAAGGATCACGTAGAGATGCACGGACTCCCCGACGGAGAGAGGCGGTAGAAGATGGAAGGGCAACCCACCGGCACCCCTTTCATGGTGGCCGGGTATCTGATCACCTGGGCCGTGCTCGCCTGGTACGTCTGGCGCCTGAACAGGCGCTCCGCGGACGCTCGACGAGCGCTCGAATCGGCCCCGGCAACACCTCATGCAGACGAAGAAACGGAGTCGAACTGATGAATAGAAGGCGGGTCTGGATAGGACTCGGTCTCGTTGCGATCGCCGGCGCGATCACCCTGCTCGTTGCGGGCGGGCTGCGCGAGAACGTCGTCTACTTTCTCACCCCGACGGAGCTCGAGGCGAAGGGGGCGGAGGTGTACGGCGCACCGCTGAGGCTGGGCGGACAGGTCAAGCCCGAGTCCGTGGACTGGAACCCCGATGTCGGGCGGCTTTTCTTCGTGATCACGGACGGAGAGACGGAGCTTCCCGTCGAGAGCAGCGGGGCGCCACCTGCGATGTTCTCCGAGGGGATGGGGGTCGTGGTCGAGGGCTCCTATCGTGAGGACGGCGTCTTCCGCTCCCACAACGTGATGGTCAAGCACTCCAACGAGTATCGGCCTCCGAAGGAGGGCGAGCACCCGCGCGAGGTGTATCGCTCGCTGATCGACGAGGAAGCGGGAGGTTGAGCCTCTCCCAACGGATGGCGACTAGAGAGGCCGGGCCACGGTGTTGAGCACGCTCGGCTACGCCTCCGTGATCGCTGCCCTCCTCGGGGCGGTGATCACCACTTTGACGGGCCTCATCGGAGGCTTCAGGAACCGGCCCGCCCTGATCGACGCATCCCGCCGAGCGACCTACTTCACCTTCGTGGCCATGACGGCGGCGATCGTGACCATGGAGGCGGCGCTTCTCACCCACGACTTCAGCGTCGAATACGTGTCTCGGGTCGGGAGCCGCGAGACGCCGAGCTACTACACCGCGATCTCCCTCTGGAGCAGCCTGGACGGCTCCATCCTCTTCTGGGGCTGGATCCTCTCGGGCTACGCGGCCCTGGTGGCCTTCGTGCGGCGCCGGGAAACGGACGGCCTGACGCCGTTCGTCCTCGGCACCCTGGGCTTTGTCGGCATCTTCTTCTTTGGCCTGCTCGTCGGCCCCGCCAACCCGTTCGGGCTCATCATCCCGACGCCCGAGAACGGGCCGGGACCGAATCCGTTGCTGCAGAACCATCCGCTGATGGGGCTGCATCCACCGCTCCTCTACCTCGGCTTCGTCGGACTCACCGTCCCGTTCGCGTTCGCCATCGGAGCCCTGCTGAGCGGAAACCTCGAAGCGACCTGGCTGCGGGATGCGCGCCGCTGGATGATCGCCGCCTGGGCGTTTCTCTCGCTCGGCGTCATCGGCGGCGCCTGGTGGTCGTACGAGGTGCTCGGCTGGGGAGGCTATTGGGCATGGGATCCGGTCGAGAACGCCTCGTTCCTGCCGTGGCTGACGGCGACCGCGTTTCTCCACTCCGTGATGGTCCAGGAGCGGCGGGGGATGCTCAAGACCTGGAACCTGACCCTCATCATCGGCACCTTCATCCTGACGCTGTTCGGGACCTTCCTCACCCGCTCCGGCATTCTGGATTCCGTGCACGCGTTCACGGAGGGGGTGATCGGCCCCCTCTTCCTCGGCTTCATCGCTCTCCTCACGCTGGGCTCCTTCCTGTTGATCGCCTGGCGAAGCGACCGCTTGCACGCCCCCGGCACGCTGGACGGCGTCGTGTCTCGCGAGAGCGCCTTCATCGTCAACAACCTGATCTTCGTCGCCCTCACCTTCACGGTCCTTCTCGGCACCGTGTTTCCACTCATCGTGGAGTGGACCAGGAACGAGAGGATCAGCGTGGGCCCGCCCTACTTCGACATGGTCTTCACGCCGTTGGCCCTCCTTCTCCTGTTTCTCATGGGGGTCGGGCCCGCCTTGCCCTGGCGCCGGACCTCGGCGGAGAAGCTGAGGCGTAGCTTCTGGCTTCCGACGGCGGTGGGCGTGGCGGTCGCCGCCGTGATCTTCCTCCTCGGGGTACGCCGGGTCTACCCGCTGGTCACGTTCGGCTTCGCCGGCTTCGTGTTCGCCACGATCGTGGAGGAGTTCAGGAAGGGCGTGTCCGCGCGCCGACGGATATCAGGCCGGCCGGCGGCGCTCGCCTTCCTGGACCTGTTCACCCGTAACGGGAGGCGCTACGGCGGCTACGTCGTGCATACCGGCATCGTGGTGATCGCCGTCGGCCTCGCCATATCGGGCAGCTGGAAGTACGAGCGCGAGGTCACGCTGAGGCAGGGCGAGCAGCTCGAGATCGGGGAGTTCCGGTTGCAGTTCGACGAGATCTTCACGCGAGAAGAGGCGCAGCGCTTCGTTGTCGGAGGCAACTTCCAGGCGTGGAGGGGGGACCGCTACCTGGGCGTGCAGCAGCCGCGCATGAACTACTACCCGACCTCGCAGCAGCCGATCGCGACGCCCGCCGTGGTGACCTCATTGTCGAAGGATCTCTACCTCACGCTCATGGCGTTCGACTCTGAGAACGGAGAGCACGCCACGCTTCGTGCGATCGTGAACCCCGCGGTGGCGTGGCTCTGGATCGGTGGGCTCATCGTCGGGATCGGCGCCCTCATCGCGATCTGGCCTCACGGCCGGCCGGCCTACCTGCCCGAGCTGGCGGCGGACTTGGCCGGCTCGGCTCCGATGGCCGATTCACTGCTGATCGCCGATAGCGGGGATGCCGGAGATGCCGGGCGTGGGGAAGAGGCGGTGACGGTAGGCGAAGAGGAAAGCGCGTCGTGAAGCGCTTCGGCCGTTGGCTGATCCCGATCCTCCCGATCCCCGCGCTGGCCCTGCTCGCCTTCGGCCTCACCCGAAATGTGCAGGTTCTGCCTTCGGCGATCGTCGGCGAAGCAGCGCCGGAGTTCCACCTCGAGACGATGGCGGGGGATTCACTGACGCTCGCGGGGCTGGACGCGCAGGTCGTCGTCCTGAACTTCTGGGCGTCCTGGTGCATTCCCTGCCGACAGGAACACCCCGCGCTGGTCCGTGCCACCGAGGTCTACGACGACTCGGACGTCCGGATCCTCGGCGTCCTCTACCAGGACACGCCAGCAGGCGCGGAGCGCTTCATGCAACGCTTCGGCGGCGAGTGGGAGA
>JAUWDL010000124.1 GCA_030608825.1 Gemmatimonadales bacterium | reverse complement strand
AATCGCGCGAGGGTCCGCCGACGCGCTGACGTCCAATGGGCGCTTCCGGTCCCCTCGCAGCGCCCTTGTAGAATGCAACCTCTGTGCCGCCAGACGCGCTTTTGAGCGAGGGTTTGATCGCACTCCACCGGCACGCTGCCGTTCGCACGGGCAGGGCGTGAATCGGTGACGGGAAGCCGATGCAGGACTAAGAACTACAACAGGTTAGGAGTGGGCAGGCCCTACTTGCGGTCTTCTCGGTAGGTGGGGCGCTGAACGGCCCCCTTTATCAAGTTGGTTGTGTCAGCGCCGGGTTAAGGGCTGGAGTTGACTTTTCGTCGCCACAATTCTCGGAGAAGCAAGAGTCCACGATGGGAGGAGGACGACCATCGCGTGCGCCAGAAGTCCACCGGCGCACGCGGACGGAGGCGGCTCAGGTCACGGAGAAGTCGATCGACTGGGCCAGCCACACCGCCGTCGTCTTGTCACGATTCATCGCGGGCCGGAAGTGCATCTTCTCGGCGACCTTCTTGGCCGCCTCATCTAGCTGCTCGTAGCCGCTCGACTCGGCGAGAACCGTGCGCTGGACCTGCCCCACCTCGTCGATGTAGAGCCAAAGCAGCACCGTGCCGCCGACCCCGGTCTGTTTCAGCATCGACGGATAGGTGCTCTTCAGAAAGGCCAGCACTTCCTTCTTGTTCCGCAGCTCCGGCGCCTGCGTGTACGGGATGAACGAGGGACGATCGGTCACGTCGGCCGCGTTGGGCGGCGGCGGCAGGCTCTCGACCGGATTGCTCTCGAAGGTCGTCGGGGCGATCGTCACGTCCTCCTCGATCTCGGCGGCTGCCACTCTCGGAGTGGCGGGTCTCGCGATCTGATCGGGGGGCGGCGGGATCGTCACCTCGGGCGGCAGCTCGATCGCCGCGAGCTCCGTCACGGCCGCCCCCAGCTCGTTCGCCTGCATCCTGGGGAAGAGCTCGAACAGGGCGAAATGCGCCACGACGGCGGCGGCGATCCCGATCGCTACGGTGCTGCGGAAGGACTCCTTGAACCTCTCGTTGGCGGTCCCGGTGCTCATCATCCCCTCCTCATCCCATCCTCACCACACCATCACACCTCTACGGACCATCCCCTTCGCTAAGTAGGACAGCGAAGGTCGATGCAGGGTTGTCAAAGGTATAACGGGCGGCGACGAACCGTTGTTTCTTTGCGGCAGATTGCTTCTTTGGGGCAGAGGATCAGGAGGCGGTCAGGTACGCCCGCGCCGCGAGAAGCTCCGGCCGCTCCGTGTCCGCTCTTTGCATGAGCTCGGTCAGGTCGGCATAGTATCGGCGGGCGCTATCGGAGTAGCCGGCCAGCTCCGCGGCACGAGCCGCACCGTAGAGGCTTCGAGCCCTGTTTGGCGCGGCGGAGAGCGAGGACTCGAACGCGGCGAGCGCGTCCTCCGCGCGGCCGATCTCGAGCAGCAGCTCTCCCTCCAGCTCGGCGGCGGGCTGGATACGGCCGGCCGTGTTCGAAAGATCCTCCGTCCGCTCCTCGAGCGCGCTTGCGGCAGCCGCCAGTCGAACGGCCTCGTCCTCGTCGCCCTCCGCAAGGGCCGTCCAGGCCGCCGCCGCCAGACGCAGGATCTCCACTTCGGCAGCCGCCCATCTGGCGATCGCCTGGCCCTTCGCCGCAAAGGCGTCGCGGCTCTCGGCCATGGCATTCAGCTCGGCCCGGGCGGCTTGGGGGTCGCCGGTTCGCGCCGCACCAAGCGCCCTGGCGAAGCGGATCACGCCCTCGGCCGGGCGGTCGTAGGAAATCCGCACGATCTCGAGGCCTCTCGCCGCCTCCCAGTCGCCTCGCTCCAGGGCGTAGCGCGCCGGGATCAGGGCGAGCTCGTAGCGGTTCGACCAGCCCCTGGCCTCCTCCACCAGCTTCCTGGCCTCCTCGTCGCGGCCCTGCTGCAGGTACGCGTAGACGAGATACTCGGCGGCGTGCGCCCCGCGGCCCAGCTCCATCACGCTCAGGTTGGAGGCGATCGTCTCATCCCACATACCCAGCCGGGTGAAGATGTGGGAGGGCATATGACGCGCGTGAGCGGAGGCCGGTGCGATCGCAGCGTAGCGGCGGGCGGCTTTCATCCCCAGCTCCGCCAGAGCCGGCGAGTCGTACGCGTGGATGATGTAGTGTGTGATGCCCGGATGATCGGGATGGTCCGCGACCAGGGGCTCCAGGATCTCCGCGGCTTTCCTCTGAGACGCGAAGGTCGTGTCATCCGCCGGGGCGACCGCGATCAGCGAGAGCGCATAGAAGATATGCGCCTCCGCATCATCCGGGTGGTCGTCTCGGAGCGCTTCCATCCGAGCGCTGTAGCGAGCGATACGCGCGTCGTGATCGAGCGTCTCGTGGTCGGCGTAGTACTCCCCGATCGCGGAGATGTAGGCCATCTCCCGCGCTGTCGGAGCGCCGATCTCGGCGGCCCGGCTGGCCGCCGCGGAGCCGGACTCGAGCGCGCTCCGGCCCGGCGGAGTCCACAGCGGATGGAGGTGGGTCATCGCCACCCCCCATTGAGCCATCGCGCAGCCGGGATCGGCGAGCGACGCCATCTCGAAGCTGCGCCGGGCCTGGCTGTAGCCGAACGAATGAAGCTGCGCGATGCCGCGGTCGAAGTGGGCCGTGGCCGCCTCGTTGCAGCTGACGGGGAAGTCCACCTGGCCGAGCTGGCCGGCCGGTTGGCCGAGCAGAGGTCCCGCCAGGGCGAACGGGGCCAACGAGACCAGCAGGCGGCGGAGCGCGGCGGGCACCGTCGGACGCTGGAGCCGCGACTCGTCCATTATTCCGCGTCCGCGTCCGCGGTGACCGGGACCCGTTGCGGCCCGCTCTCCCAATCCTGAACGCTCGAGACGTCCGGCACGCCCCAGTCGCCCCCCTTCCAACCGTCGAAGCCGTCCCACTTGAAGGCCCAGAAACCGGTCGCCATGTCGCTGATCACGATCAGGCCGTCCGCGTTTCGGACATCTACGCCGAACGCCCCGTTGCAGACGTTGTCGCTGCAGAACCCGACCTTGTGGGGCCCGTCGTACGTGTCGAACGACGCGACGGTGTAGGGGACGTGGGGGTCACGCATGTTGAAGATCTGAAGCCCGTCCTCGTACGCCGAAACGAACACGTACGGCCAACGCACCTCGTGGTTGTGGGAGAGGTTCTTCCAGTTGGCCGTCCAGGCTGAGATCGGCAGGCTCACCGTCGCCACCTCACCGTCGAGCGCGGGCTGGAGATCGAAGAACCGGAGGGGCGCGTACTGATACTCGGTCTCCGTCACGATGTAGCGTCCATCCGGGGTCGGCGTGATCGTGTGGCCCCAAGTGACGCCGGGGACGCCCGTGACCGAGGCGAGAAGCTCGGGCGCGTCCAGGTTCGTGATGTCGAGCACGAAGTAGCCGCCGGCCCCACCCCCGTAGAACCGGTCTCCCCCGCTCTCGGAGTGGAACGCGACGTAGAAGTCATGCCACCCCGAAAAACCGAGCGCCTCGCCGACCGGCGTCTCGGGCACGCGAAGCTGCGCGACCAGACCGTAGTCCTCGTCGCCGTCGAGGAATCGGGCCATGTCGTAGACGTTGGCGTGATCTCCACGCGTCGTCGTGAACAACAGCGGACGTCCGTCGGAGTGCTTGTACATGAAGATGTTGTGGAAGCCGATCAACTCGGCCGGATAACGGATCCGGCCCACCTCCCTCACCTTCGAGGGATCCGGCAGCCCGGTCACGTCGAAGACGATCGCGCAGAGATCCGCGTCCGGCGCGCCCTGCTGGAACTGGAAAGCCTGGACCAGATAGTAGCGTCCGTCGTGCTTGAAGTACTTCGAATCGGTCGCCCGACCCCGGTGCAGCTCCGCGTTCTCAATGTGCCATGTAAGCAGAATCCTCGGATCACGCGGGTTCGTGAGGTCGATCGCCGTGAAGCCGAAATCCTCCCTCCTCGAGACATACGCGAAGGGACGAGCCAGCTCCTGCTCGATCTCCAGATCCGAGACCGTCGTCGGCCCGCCAAGCGGCAGGTGGGCCAGCACCTCGATGTCAGAGGTCCCGCGCGCCTCGACCGTCTGCTGAGCCTCGAGGTCCGTTGCTAGTGGCGGGCCGAGGCCCAGGAGGCAGAGCCCGAACGAAGAAACACCCAGCCAGCCCGCCCTCGAGATGCGATCCGTCATCTGGTGCACCTCAGTTGCTGGCCTGGAGTTCGGACCGCTCGGCCCCCTCCGGCCCGTTCTCCCAGTCCTGGGCGCTGGAGATGTTCGGCATTCCCCAGTCGTGCCCGTTCCACCCCTCGAAGCCTTCCCACTTGAAGGTCCAGAAGCCCGTCGACATGTCGCTGATCACGATCAGCCCGTCCGCGTTGCGGACGTCCACGCCGAACGCGCCGTTGCACACCTTGTCCGAACACATGCCGACGGCGTGCGGGCCGTCGTAGGTGTCGTAGTAGGCCACCGTGTGAGGGTTCTCCGGATCGCGCATGTTGAAGATCTGGAGGCCATCCTCGTACGCGGAGACGAAGACGTAGGGCCACCGGACCTCGTGGTTGTGCGCGAGATTCTCCCAGTTGGCCGTCCAGGCGGAGATCGGCAGCCTCACCGTCGCGACCTCGCCGTCCAGCGCCGGTTTGAGATCGAAGATCCGGAGCGGCGCGTACTGGTACTCGGTCTCGCCCACGATGTAGCGGCCGTCGGGGGTCGGTGTGATCGTGTGGCCCCAGGTGACGCCGGGCACGCCCGTTACGGAGGCGACGAGCGTCATGTCGTCCAGACTCGTGATGTCGTAGACGTAGTACCCGCCCGCGCCGCCGCCGTAGAACTTGTCCTGGCCCGTGGCCGGGTCAAAGCCGACGTAGAAGTCGTGATAGCCGTTGATCCCGACCTCGTTGACCATCGGCCCTTCAGGTACCGGGATCTGCGCCACGAGACCGTACGCCTCGTCGCCGTCCAGGAAGCGCTCCATGTCGTAGACGTTCACGAACGGTCCGCTCGTCGTGGTGAAGAGGAGCGGCCGCCCATCGGAGTGCTTGTACATGAAGATGTTGTGGAAGCCCGTCGGATAATCCGGCGCCCGGATGCGGCCCACCTCCTTGACCTTCGAGGCGTCGGGCAGATCGGTCACGTCAAACACGATCGCCCCAAGGTCGCCGTCCGGCCCGCCCGGGAAGAACTGGAAGGATTGGACGAAGTAGTACCGGCCGTCATGCCTGAAGTACTTGGCGTCCATGGCTCCGATTCCCCGGTGCAGATCGGCGTTCTCGATCCTCCACTCGTAGATCACCTGCGGGCTT
>JAUWDL010000069.1 GCA_030608825.1 Gemmatimonadales bacterium | reverse complement strand
GGAGACGCCGTCGCGACGCTGGCCAACGCGAACAACCGGGTGGCGCAGCCCGCCCTCTCCCTGCTGACGACGCTGGCGTTCGGCGGCTACTCGCTCTTCGCCTGGATCGAGGCCCTCGAGGCCCATCAGCTGGCGGATGTCCAGGCGGCTCCCTCCGTGCAGGTGTTGGACAACCACCGCGCCTACATCCAGGTCGGTGAGCGAACTCCGGTCCGAGTCCTGGAGCAGGGGGCACAGGTAGAGGACGCGCGGATCAACGTCTTCTTCGAGGACACCGGCATCATCCTCGAGGTCACGCCGCACGTCACCAACAACAACCAGGTGCTCATGGAGCTGTCCGCCCAACGCTCGGGGGTCGAGCAGGCCACGAGCGACGTGGGCTTCGTGATCAAGCGCCAGATTGGAGAAACGCGCCTCCTGGTGGATGACGGCGAGACGGCAGTGATCGGCGGACTCACTCTCTCGGAGGTTTCGAGGAGCACCACCGGCATACCGGGCCTCATGAGCCTGCCCCTGCTCGGTGCGCTCTTCCGTACGACGAAGGAGCGTGAGGTCAAGGTCGACCTGATCATCCTCGTCACCCCGCACATCATGGAGCCGTAGTAGCGCCGGGAGGCTCCAACCGACTCACCGCAGTTTTCGTCTTGGCCCCGGGAAGTGTTGAGCCATGGATCCGCGATGCTGAGAGCCATTCGTTTCACGACCGCCGGTGAGTCCCACGGCCGAGGTCTGGTCGTGATCCTGGAGGGTATGCCGGCGGGCCTGGCCCTCGATACTGAAACCGTGGCCGCGGAGCTGAGGCGCCGTCAGCTGGGACACGGCCGCGGGGAGAGAATGCGGATCGAGCAGGACGAGGGCGAGATCCTCAGCGGCGTGCGGTTGGGCGAGACGCTGGGCTCTCCGATCGCCGTCTGGATCGAGAACCGCGACTTCGAGAACTGGCGTGTCGCCATGTCGGCGGATCCCGTTCCGGAAGCGGATGACGAGTCGCTCCGCAGGGTCTATCTGCCCAGACCGGGCCACGCCGACCTGGCCGGGCTGCTGAAGTACGATCGGGATGACGCCAGGGACGTGCTGGAGCGCTCCAGCGCCCGGGAGACGGCAGCCCGGGTGGCGGCCGGCTCCGTCGCAAAATCCCTGCTCACGGAATTCGGTGTCACGATCGGCAGCCATGTCCTGAGAATCGGTGACGTCGAGGCGGTGGCCCCGGTCGCCACGTCCTCCGATGCGGCCGAGATGAACTGGGAGGCGGATGCCTCCCCCGTTCGGTGCCTGGATCCGGCCGCCGCCGCGGAGATGATGAGGGCGATCGACGCCGCCGCCGCCGCCGGGGATACACTCGGTGGCGTGTTCGAGGTGGTGGCCTGCGGCCTTCCGGTGGGTCTGGGAAGCTACGTTTCGTGGGAGGAACGCCTGGATGGCCGACTAGCCGCTGCGTTGATGTCCATTCAGGCGATGAAGGGAGTCGAGATCGGTGCCGGCTTTCTCGCCGCCCGCTCAGTGGGCTCGGAGGTCCACGATGAGATCGAGCCGGACCCGTCCAGGACCGGCTCGGGCGGCTATCGAAGGAGACGAAACAACGCCGGCGGGTTGGAGGGCGGCATGACCACGGGAGAGCCGGTTGTCGTCCGCGCAGCGATGAAGCCGCTGAGCACGCTCATGCGGCCGCTCGACAGCGTGGACTTCCGCAGTGGCGAGCCGGCTCGTGCGGTGCGCGAGCGAAGCGACGTGTGCGCGGTTCCGGCGGCGGCCGTGGTCGGGGAGGCGATGGTCGCGCTCGTCCTGGCCGATGCGATGCGGGAGAAGTTCGGCGGCGACTCGCTCGGCGAGATGCGGACCAACCACGAGGCCTACCTCGAGCGCCTCAGCCGTCGCGGCAGGAAGGCGTGAGTTATCCGAAGAAGCCCGAGAAGGTCGTCCTCGTGGGCATAATGGGGGCCGGAAAATCCACCGTGGGAAGGCTTCTGGCGGACCGGCTCGGCTATGCTTTCGTCGATCTCGACGATGAAGTGGAGGCTCTCGCTGGCCGATCGATCCCGGAGATCTTCGACGGCGGCGGCGAGACGCTGTTTCGCGAGCTCGAGGCGGAGGCCACGGAGCGGCAGGACGGGGCTGCGGGCACGGTGCTGGCGGCGGGTGGCGGCTGGATGGCCAGACCCGAGATGCGGGACCGCTGGCCCGGTTCCGTTCGCGTCTGGCTACGGGTAACGCCGGAGGAGGCATGGAACCGGCTTTCCAGCGATGCCGCCGCCCGCCCGATGCTGGACCCCGATCGTCCAAGAGAGTCGCTCGAGCGGCTGCTCGCGGAACGCGAAGCCGCGTACGAGCTGGCGGAAATCAGTGTCTCCGCCGGCGATTCATCGGGGGGAGCGGCGGCTGAGGAAACGGCGGATCTTATCGTCCAGCTACTGCCGTTCGCCGCCCACTCGGCGCTGCCTCACGGACCGGCGTCGGGACCCTGACCGCGATTTGCGGGTTATGCGAGCCGAAATGGGAAGATCACCGGCAAGAGGAATGAAGTGACGGAACAAGGATCTCGAGAGAAGGACAACGACAGGCACCTGGTCGTCGTCGAGTCACCCGCCAAAGCCCGGACGCTGGGTCGCTATCTGGGCGATGGCTACAGGGTGGAGGCCACGGTCGGTCACGTGCGAGACCTGCCGAAGAGCGGTCTCGGAGTGGACGTGGAGGCCGGCTTCGAGCCCGAGTACGTGACGATCGACGGCAAGGGTCCAATCCTCAAGAAACTGCGCGCGGCTGCGAAAGAGTCCACCGACGTTCTCCTCGCCACGGATCCGGACCGCGAGGGAGAGGCGATCGCGTTCCACATCGCCGAGCAGCTCGGCTACGAGAAGGATGGAGAGAGGTTCCGACGGGTCCGCTTCAACGAGATCACGCGACGGGCCGTGCTCGAGGCGGTGGAGCACGCGGGCACGTTGGACATGGGGCTCGTCGAAGCGCAACAGGCGCGTCGCATCCTGGACCGCCTGGTCGGCTTCAAGCTCTCGCCGCTTCTGTGGAAGAAGATCTCTGGCGGCCTCTCGGCGGGCCGCGTCCAGTCGGTGTCGGTCCGGCTTCTCGTCGTGAGGGAGCGCGAGCGCCGGGCCTTCCGCTCTGCCGAGTACTGGGATCTCCTGGCTCGCCTCGCGAGCGATGGTCGCGAGTTCAAGGCGATTCTGATCTCGGTCGATGAGGACCGCATAGCCTCGGGCCGCGACTTCGATGAGACGACCGGCGAGCTGAAGAAGGATCGCGAGGTTCGGCTCCTGGGTTCCGACGAGGCCGGAGCGCTGCGCGACCGGCTGGCGGGGGCGCCGTTCCAGGTGCGTTCCGTCGAGCAGAAGACCTCGAAGCGCAGTCCCTATCCCCCCTTCACGACCTCGACGCTGCAGCAGGAGGCCAACCGAAAGCTGAATCTCGGAGCTCGGCAGACGATGGGGGTCGCTCAGGCGCTCTACGAGGCCGGGCACATTACGTATATGCGCACGGATTCCGTCCAGCTTTCCAACGAGGCCGTGGACGCGATCAGGCGGACCGTGAAGGAGCGGTACGGGGATCAGTTCCTGAGCGACAAGCCCCGGCGCCACCGGACGAAGTCGAAGACGGCCCAGGAGGCGCACGAGGCCATCCGGCCGGCCGGTACGAAGATGAGCACGGGGGAGGAGCTCGGCCTGCACGGGAGAGAGAAGCAGCTCTACCAGCTCATCTGGAAGCGAGCCCTGGCCAGCCAGATGGCCGAAGCGAGGCAGCGGCATCTCACGGTCCTCATCGATGCGGACGGCGTCGTGTTCCGGGCCACCGGGAAGGTGCTCGAGTTCGCGGGCTTCTTCCGCGCGTACGTCGAGGGCTCCGACGACCCCCGCGCGGCGCTCGAGGACCAGGAGGTTCTCCTTCCCTCGCTGCACGAGGGTGACGTGCTGGAGCTGCGGGAGTTGGAGGCGCTCTCCCACCAGACGCGTCCTCCCGCGCGCTACACGGAGGCGGCGCTCGTAAAAGCCCTCGAGGCGGAGGGCATCGGCCGTCCGAGCACGTATGCTGCGATCATCTCGACCATCCAGGATCGCGGATACGCACGTCGCGAGGCGAAGCAGCTGATACCGACCTACACCGCCTTCGCGGTCACGCAGCTCCTGGAGGAGCACTTCCCCGACCTCGTGGATCTTGGCTTTACGGCCGGGATGGAGGATTCTCTCGACGAGATCGCGGAAGGCCAGATCGAGTGGCGGAGCTACCTGGAGAGCTTCTACTCGGGAGAAGAGGGCTTCGAGGCGCGTGTCCAGTCACACGAGACGCAGATCGATCCCCGCCAGGCCTCCACGCTCGAGCTCTCCGACCTCGAAGCGAAGGTGCGGATCGGCCGGTACGGTCCCTTCCTCGAGCTCCAGCGCGACGGAGACCGACTGACCGCTTCGATTCCCGACGAGATCGCGCCGGCGGACCTCTCCAACGAGGAGGCGGTCGCCCTGCTGGAGAAGAGCGCCGAGGGGCCCCAGGAGTTGGGGGAGGATCCGGGCACGGGGAAGCTCGTCTACGTTCGCACGGGCCGCTTCGGACCCTACGTGCAGCTCGGCGTCGAAGAGGGGGCGGCCGGTAAGGGGAAGAAGAAGGCGAAGCCGCCACGGACCTCGCTGCCCAAGGGCATGGAGCCGGAGGAGGTGACGCTGGAGGTGGCGCTGAAGCTGCTCTCCATGCCGTACGAGGTCGGGAAGCACCCGGAGACCGGCGAGCCGGTGAAGGTGGGGACCGGACGCTACGGGCCCTACGTCGTGCACGAGGGGGAGTACCGGTCCCTGAAGAAGGATGACGATGTGCTGGATGTCTCGTTGGAGCGGTCGCTGGAGCTCCTGGCGGAGCCGAAGCGAAGCCGTCGGCAGAGCGCGGCTTCGAAGCCGCTGAAGGAGTTGGGGCCTCATCCGGAGGATGGAAAGCCGGTGGCCGTGTACGATGGGCGCTACGGGCCTTACGTGAAGCACGGCAAGACCAATGCCTCGGTGCCGAAGGGCGAGGAGATCGATTCGCTCTCCCTGGAGGCGGCGGTGGACCTGATCGCGAGGAAGAAAGCCCGCCCCAAGCGCGCCAGGAAGAAGCGGTCGGGCTGATCGGCACCGAAGCCGGCGCGGTCATGACTGAAGCAGTCGACGACTTCCTGCGATACGCCAAGGCCGAACGCGGGCTCTCGGCTCACACGGTGGCGGCCTATCGTCGCGATCTGGGAGAGTTCGTCGGTTTCCTGCAGGGCTATCTGGCCGCCCCGGACTGGAGTTGGGAGACCATCGACCGGACGGCGATCCGTTCCTTTCTCGGATCGCTTCAGAAGCGGGGCCTGCAGCGCACGACGATCGCCCGCAAGCTCTCCGCGACGCGGGTTTTCTTCCGCTTCCTCCACCGGACGGACCGCATTCCGCAGAATCCGGCTCGTCTCGTTCGGGCGCCGAAGCGAAGCCGCAAGCTGCCCGCCTACCTGAGCCAGGTGCAGGCGGACGACCTCTTCGTGCTCCTCAGAGCACACGCCGAGCAGGACGGCGGCTTCCTCTCCGTCCGAAACCGGGCTCTCATGGAGCTACTCTATTCGTCCGGCCTTCGCCTGGCGGAGGTGGAGGCGCTCGACCTCCAGGGCATCGACCTCCGGAGCAGGCAGGTGCGCGTGCTCGGGAAGGGCCGAAAGGAACGTATCATCCCCTTTGGCGGTCCGGCGGCCACGGCGATCGAGGCCTATCTTTTCGAGCGGCGACGCCTCATGGAGTCCAAGCGCAGGGAAGAGGCGGAGAGATCCGGTCCGAGGCCGCGGCCAACACTCGAGGCTCCGCTGTTCGTCTCGCGTCATGGACGACGGCTCTCGCGCCGTCAGATCCAGCGCACGGTCGGAAGGATGCTCGAGAAGGTCGCGATCGGCGAGGGGCTCTCGGTGCATGCGTTGCGCCACTCCTTCGCCACGCACCTGATGGACAACGGTGCGGACCTGGTGGCGGTGAAGGAGCTGCTCGGGCATTCCAGCCTTTCAACGACGCGGATCTACACGCACACTTCCACCGAGAAGCTGAGGCGCGTCTACCGGCAGTCGCATCCGCGTGCCTAGCAGAGTGAAGCCAACGACCATGCAATCATGAAGACCGACAGCGTATTCCGAGGGACCACCGTCGTCTGCATCAGACGGGACGGGCAGGTGGCCATCGGCAGCGATGGCCAGGTGACGATGGACGACACCATCGTGAAGGCGCGGGCCGAGAAGGTCCGGACGATGATGGACGGGAAGATCCTGGCCGGCTTCGCGGGCAGCGTAGCGGATGCCCTCACCCTCTTCGAGAAGTTCGAGGCGAGGCTGGAGCGGCATCCCGGCAACCTGGCGCGCGCGGCCGTGGAGTTGGCCAAGGAGTGGAGGAGCGACCGCTATCTTCGACGACTCGAGGCGCTCCTCGCGGTCGCCGACCGCGACCAGAGCCTGCTGATTGCCGGAAGCGGCGAAGTGATCGAGCCGGACGACGGCATCCTGACCCTGGGCTCCGGGGGTGCGTATGCGCTCGCGGCGGCCAGAGCGCTCATGCAGCACTCATCGCTCGGAGCGGCCGAGATGGCGCGCGCCTCCCTGCAGATCGCCGGGGAGATCTGCGTGTATTCAAACACCGAGATCACCGTTCTGGAACTGGAAGAAAAGAGTTGAGGGAATAGTCGTGGAAGTTCCGATCTCCGAGCCCAAGCTCGACGAAGAGGCGTCCCAGGCCGTCGCGCCCGGCCCGGACGCCGCGGGTGAGGGCGCCATGGCCACCGACGACGGTCCGGCCGCCGCCGATCCGGCGTCCCTCACACCCAGGCAGATCGTCGCCGAGCTGGATCGATACATCATCGGCCAGAGTGCTGCGAAGAAGTCAGTGGCGATCGCTCTGCGAAACCG
>JAUWDL010000173.1 GCA_030608825.1 Gemmatimonadales bacterium | reverse complement strand
ATCGAGGCGAACTCGTGCGAGGCGTGAGCCCCGTCACCCGTCGGTCCCATGCCATCCAGCGTCGGCGCGTGAAGGCTCGCCGTGTTGCCGTCGGACATGCCCCCCACGGCAGCCTCTCGAAGCTCCAACCCCAGTTCGCTTCCAGCGGCCCGCGCCGCGTGCCAAAGAACCCGGTTGGCCGGCGTGCGCTCCATCGGAGGCCGGCCGATTCCTCCGCCGACCTGGATTCTGGCGCCGGGAGTCACCGGACGAATCGTCCCGATCGCGTACTCGACCCTCGCGGCGTCCGTCGCGGAGGGCACGCGAACATCCACCAGCGCGCGAGCCCTGGCGGCCACGACGTTCGGCCGATAGCCGCCCTCGATCACGCCGACGTTCACGGTGACGCCACGCTCCGGATCGTTCAGGGCGTGCAGCTTCTGGATGACGTGCGAAAGCTCCAGGATCGCGCTCGCCCCCGCCTCCGGATCGAGGCCGGCGTGTGCGCTCTTGCCGATGATGTCGATCTCGAACCTCCCCCCACCTTTGCGTGCCGTCTTGAGCCTGCCGTCGGGACCGAATGCCGGCTCGACCACGAGTGCCCTCGAGGCTCTGCGGGCGAGCATCTCGATGTACCGGCTCGACTCGCGGCTTCCCTTCTCCTCATCGGAGTTCACGAATGCGACGGGTGGCACTTCGGGCGTCATATCCAGCTCCCGAAGCGCTCGGAGCGCGAACACCATCTGCGCGAGGCCGCCCTTCATGTCGTAGACGCCGGGACCACGGATCACGTCGCACGTGACCTCCACCGGCATCTCCCGCAGAGTGCCGATCGGCCAGACCGTATCGCAGTGGCCGAGCAGAAGCTGGAGAGGGCGCCCGCGGCATCCGTCTCGCGACCCGCGGCTCCCTCTCGCCAGGAGCTGGCCACCGGACGTCCGCCCCGGAAGCCTCCGCACTTCGAGACCCGCGGCCTCGAACCCCTGGCCCAAGAGGCTCATCACCGGTTCGTGGGAGGCCGGATCGTCGGTCGGCGATTCCGCGAGGGCGAGGCGGCGTACGTAGTCGACGAGCTCTTCCCGGTGGCCTCGCGCCCACTCCAACAGCCGGCAAGCACGCTCGGTGGTCATGGAGCGACTAACGCTTGAAGTCCGCCGGGAAGGGGAAGGCGTAGCTCTCCTTCACCGTCGCGTACCGGCCCGGGCTCAGGTAGGCGAGAAGCGGGGACTGATAGATCAAGTCCTGATCGTCCCGATCGGCGGAGCGCAGGGCATCGGGATGGATGTGGGCCGCCACGATGCGCCCGACGATGAGGCTGTTCAGGCTGAACCCATCCAGCACCTTGTCGAGCCGGCATTCCAGGAAGAGGTAGCCATCCTCGAGGAACACCCCGTCCACCTCCGATGCCGGGAAAGTGGGCATCACGGAGAGCATCGGCTTCGGCTCGTCGAGGTCTTCTCGCGGCTCGGCGGTCAGGCTCGCGAGCACGACCTGGGTCGGCCGCGGATAGCTGACCGTGAACTCTCCGGTCTTCAGCACGCTGTGGTAGGTCTCGTGCCGGGGAGTGCAGACGAAGGCGAAGTAGTTGTCCCAGCCTAGCGGGAAGGCCATGTGCTTCGGCGCCAGGTTGTAGCGCTCTTCCTCCTTCGTGCCCACGACGACGAGCGGCGCCACCGAGAAGAACTGATCCCAAATCGGGCGGCTCGTATCGAGATTCACGAGGTCGGGCGAATCGGTGGTGTCCATCTTCTACCTTCGGTTGGGCCTCCGCGGCCTGATGAATCCGGATCGAGGACATACCGTCCCAATGAAAGGTCTCGTCGAGCGGACGCCTCCTGCCAGTCCGGCAACTGCGGACGTGCCGGTGGGGAGATCGCCCCCTCCGTCGCGGGGAAACTCCCCACGCTCCCTGGGAGGGCTACTTCGGACAGGCTGCAGACTAGATGCCGAAAACCACCGAGACGAGGGCGTACGAGGCGACCGTGATGAGGGCGATGAACGCGAGGTTGAGGACAATCCCCGCCCGGGCCATCTGCGGTATCGTCACCGCCCGGCTTCCGTACACGACGATATTCGGACCCGTGGCCACCGGGAGCATGAAGGCGCAGCTGGCGGCCAGCGCCGCAGGGACGATGAGAAGGCGAGGATCGGCTCCGATCCCCACGGCCACGGACCCGATCAGCGGCAGGAAAGCCGCAGCCGTCGCCGTGTTGCTCGTCAACTCGGTGAGGAAGATCATGACGGTGGTGATCGCCAGCACGACCAGGATCGGCGGCCACGCCTCCAACCCTTGCATCCCCGACCCGACCCACGCGGTCAACCCGGTCCGCTGGAAGGACGAGGCAAGGCTCAATCCGCCCCCGAAGAGAAGGAGTGCACCCCACGGCAGACCCTGCGCCGACTCCCAGTCGAGCAGCTTCCTCCCGTCTCCGGATCCCGAAGGAAGGATGAAGAGAGCGAGACCGGCGCCCACCGCGATCCCGGCATCGGAAAGTCCCGGCAGGATGCCCGCGATCAGCGGCCGGCCGATCCAGAGGAAAGCGGTCAGGGCGAACACGACTGAAACCCGCCGCTCTGCCGTGGACATCCTCCCCAGCTCGGCGAGCCGCCCCTGGATGAACTCCCTTCCGCCGGGAATGCGCAGGTTCCCGGTCGGGAAGACCCACCGGGTGAGAACGACGTAGGCCACGGCCACACCCACGATCACCACCGGCAGGGCGAACAGCATCCACTGCGCGAAGGCGACGTCGATGCCGTGGCTCTCGCGCAGGAAGCCGACCGCGAAGGCGTTGGGCGGAGTTCCGACGATCGTCGCCAGACCTCCTATGCTGCAGGCGTAGGCGATCCCGAGCATGAGCGAGGTCGCGAAGTTCGCGGCCTCCTTTCCGATCGCCTCCCCACCGTCGCCGCGCCGGGAGAACTCGATGACCGAGATGCCGATCGGCAGCATCATCATGGCGGTGGCCGTGTTCGCGACCCACATGCTCAGAAACGCCGACGCCATCATGAACCCGGCGATCACCGCCGACGGCCGATGGCCGAGTGCCGCAATCGTGCGGAGCGCGATGCGGAGGGGCAGCCCACAGCGCTCCATGCCGAGCGCCAGCAGAAAGCCGCCGAGGAGCAGGAAGATGATCGGGTTGGCATACGGAGTCGCCGATTCATCGATCGTGCCGATGCCGAGGAGAGGAAAGAGAGCGAGCGGCACGAGCGACGTGGCCGGGATCGGGATCGCCTCGGTGACCCACCAGATCGCCATGAGAACAGCCGCGGCGGCCGTTCTCCAGGCCGCGAGAGGCAGCCCCTCCGGCGGTGGGGAGAACAACAGTGCCACGAACGCCACCAGCCCCAGCGCCAGGCCGATCCTCTGACGGCGGCCGTGGCGTGCGGGTTCGGCGACGGCGAAGCCGCCCCGGCTCACCTCAGAAGAAGAGCATCGGGGTTCCGACGATCACGAAGGCGCCCATGCCGGCCAGACGGCCGGCAGGACTCGGTGCGTCGGTCTTTTCTCTCGTTGTTTTCAAGGCAACCCCCGACTTGGAGTGACCGTTCTTTTGTAAGAGAATCGCGTGAGGTCAGCAAGTGACGCTTCGGGGCGCTCTGGCCGGGCATGACCGAGCGGGCGAAACTGACAAACACTCGTTTCTTGTTTCGTCGACCACCGAGGAGACCGATGAAAAGCCCACTTCGCCCGACCCTCGTTCTCGTGACGCTGGCCGTTTGCCTCGCCCCGCCGGCGACGGCTCAAGATTCCGCTCGCCGGGCCGATGAGGAAGCCGTCGTCGCGGTCGTCGTGCAGCTGTTCGATGGCATGAGGGCGGGCGACAGCGCCATGGTGCGTCGCACCTTCGCGCCGGACGCCCGGCTGGTGGGCACCAGCATCCGCGACGGGCAGCCGGTTCTCCAGTCCGTCGAGATCGACCGGTTCATCGATGCCATCGGGACGCCTCACGAAGAGGTGTGGGACGAGCGGCTGTGGAACATCGAGGTTCGCGTCGACGCGAACCTGTCTACCGTGTGGACCGAGTACGCGTTCTACCTCGGCGAAGAGCTCAGCCACTGCGGCGTCGATGCGTTTCAGCTCTTCAGGGGCCGCGACGGCTGGAAGATCTTCCAGATCGCGGACACGCGAAGGGGTGCCGACACCTGCGATATCGGCGGCTAGGCTCCTTCCTTCCGCCGGGCCCACGGAGAGGCGGCGGCGATGCTTCAGCTTGCTGCGAGGGCGACGAATGCCCAGAATACGTGCGACTTGGTCGCCCTTGATGTGAACTCAAAAAAGGAGGTGATCTGTGTCTGACGGGAGTAGATCCGAGCCTGGCTCGGCGCGGGCAAGCGATCGCCTCTGCGCAGGCTGAGCCGACAAGCGCGGCTCCGCTTCGGCAGGAGAGATTGAAAAACGCTCGCCTAGGACCGATGTCGTAAGAGGCGTCGTGCCGAGTTGGGACGGAGCGTACCCCGGCGGGCCGCCGGCTCACAGAGCTGGCGGCCCGCCCTTTTTTCAGATCGCGGGCTC
>JAUWDL010000231.1 GCA_030608825.1 Gemmatimonadales bacterium | reverse complement strand
AAGAACCCGTCCAGCTCCGGGCAGCCGTAGAGGTCGCCCAGCCTGGAGTGTGCGCGGGCGCTGGAAGGGTTGCCCTGAACGAGGCGTCGCCATGCCGCCTCGGCCTCTTCGTACTCGCCCAGCTCGAAGTGCATGTTCCCCAGATAGTACAGCGCATCTTCGTGGTCGTCCTTAAGGTCCAGCGCGCTCTCGTAGGTCGTTGCCGCCTCCCGAGTCCGGCCGGCAACGCGGTGACCGGTCGCTTCCCGGTACAATTCCCAAAACCGGAGGACCTGCTCCCTTTCGGTCGCTCCGGCCGTCGTCGCCGGTTCCTCGCCCTCCACGACGTCCAGTAGCTGATCGGCGTCGACGTCCACGAGCACCTGGCGAGAGCCGCTCGGCCACAGGATCTCGAGCGTGTCCGCCCTCGGCGCTGCCGCCAACCCGAAGTGCTCCGTGAGGCTGTTCTGGGAGAGATACGAGGCCTGCGCGCCCACCTCCCGGACCTGGACCGTACCTCCGGCCACGAGGCGAAGCCGGGCACCGATCGCGGAGCGATTGCTCTGCCTGCCCTCGAGCCGGACCTCGAGCCACCGGTTGCGGTTGCCGCCGTCGTTCCGCAGCAGGATGCCCGGACCGTCGTTGTTGACAATGAACACGTCCACATCGCCGTCGTTGTCGTAATCTCCAAACGCCGCTCCTCTCCCCCCGTACTCGCGCTGGAAGTACTCCCCGCTCACCGAGGAGACATCGTAGAAGCCCTCGTCGGCTCCCCGATTCCAGAACAGCTGATCCTGCATGGGGACTAGGAGGCGGGGGTTTTCGCGCTGCTGGAAGGTGCTGCCGTTGGTGACGAAGAGGTCGAGCCGGCCGTCGTTGTCGTAGTCGAAGAAGGAAGTTCCGAAGCCGATGTAATCCAGCGCGATCTGGCCGAGGCCGAAGCGATCCGCCTCGTCCCTGAAACGGAGGGGCGAAGAGGGCTCTTCCGCCGAAGCCGCCTCGGCCGCTTCGGAAGAACGATTGTTGTAAAGCGCGTTCTCCTGAGCCATCCAGTGGGTGACCACGATGTCCATGTCGGAGTCCCCATCCCAGTCTCCGACGGCGATACCCATCGCGCCCCGGTAGTCCGCCACCCTGGCAGCGTGGCTGATGTCGCTGAACGTCCCGTCGCCCTCGTTGTGGTAGAAGATGTTGTCGGACACGTCGTTGGCGATGTACAGGTCGGGCCAGCCGTCCTCGTCGAAATCGGTCCACACGGCGTCGAGGCTTTTGCCCTTCTCTCCCGGCACGCCCGCCTCGGCGGCCACCTCGCTGAAGGTCCCGTCTCCGTTGTTGCGATAGAGGAGGTTGCGCTCGGGCGGGAAGGTGGAGGGGTTGATGGTCGCCGGCTCCTCCACGTCGTAGCCGGAGGAAGTCCTTGGTTCGGCAAGCCGCTCGTAGCTCACGTAGCCGGCCACGTGGAGATCGAGGTGTCCGTCCCGCTGATAGTCTCCCCACGAGGCGCCGGCCCAGAAGCCTTCGAGGCCCCCGAGTCCCGCCTCCTCGGCGCGCTCCGTGAACGTGCCATCGCCGTTGTTGTGGTAGAGGGCGTTCTGGCCGTACGCGGTGACGACGAGGTCGAGCCATCCATCGTTGTCGTAGTCGCCCCAACCAACGCCCATCGCCCAACCCCGGAACCCCACGCCTGCCGCGGCGCTCACTTCACTGAACGTCCCGTCTCCGTCGTTGTGATACAGAGCCGCATGGGCCGGCGACCCGGCCACTTCGTCCGGTGACATTGTCAGGGGCCCGACCATGTTTGCCACGTACAGGTCGAGCCAACCGTCGTTGTCGTAGTCGCCCCAGGCCGCGCCCGAGCCCATGTCTTCGGGAAGCTGCGAGGAGCGCACGCCCGAGAAGTGCCGAAATCCGATGCCGGCCTCCGCTGTCACGTCCGTGAGCAGCACGCGCGGGTGGTCATCCGGAAGCGTTCTGGCGAGCTCGGCGGTGAGTCCCTCGATAGCCTCACCCGGCCTGTAAGTCGGCTCCGGTCTCGTGGCGCGCCACACGAGAAGGGTGATCGCGCCCGCAAAGACGAGGCCGAGGCCGACCGTCAGGAGCAGATGGCGCTTGCGCCGTGGAAGGACTGCAGGCATAGGCGGCCGCGCCGCTACATCCCGCGTACCTGGATCGTCTTCTCGTCCACCGACATGACGGTGACGGGCGCCGTGATCCCCGAATCCTCACCGAACAGGAAGTTCAGAAGGAACTGGTCCGCCTTCCGGTACATCAGCTTCGCCGAGACGTGCAGCGACGTGACGCGCTGCGGAGGCACCGCAAACTCGATCTGCTGATCGAGTGGCGCACCCGGCTCCGCCTGTTGATTGGACGCACCCGCCCCTGCCTCTTCTCGAGGAGCGATCATCGACGCGGGGCACGAGAAGGCGAACTCGGCACGGTCCGAGAAGCCGGGGAAGAGGGCGCGGCGGTAGCGGACGCCGACCATCTCCCAGAGGTTGTGACGGTCGATGAGCTTCCCGTACTGATCGACCGGCTCCGCCTTGAACATGAACGACCCCGGCTCGATGAAGTGCCCCTCATCCCTTTGACCGGATTCGAATACGACGTTGCCGGCCTGGTCCGTCACGACGATCTCCACCCAGGCTTGGATGATGTCCAGGGGCCCGGTCGGGAAGTCGTGGCCCACCTTGTTGTTGGTGATCACCGCCTGGACGTTGACGCCGCCTCCTGCCTCCACGGTGTCCGGCACGATCAGCTCGAGCGGCACGGCGGGCCCGGTCCGCCACTTGTGCGCGATCTCGGGGATCTCCAATCGGCCTTGCAGCCACCGCTCGGTCAGCTCGACGTGCTCTTCCGCCCCTTCGAGTTCGAGGGCGAGGGGCATGAACTGGTTCGCGGCCAGGAAGCGGTGGCTGCGGTGCCGCTTGTCGCCGGCCGTGCGGTTGTAGTCCGCCTCATCGCCGCTGGCCGGATCACCGGACTCGATGAGCCGCATGTGACACTCCCGGCACTCGATCGTCGTCTCCGGGTCTCCCGGCTCGTTCCACCGGCTCTTCCGCCAGTTGTCGTACTGGTTCTGGAGCTGCACCCAGCCGACCTGGTTGATCTCTTCATCGATGAACTGCTTGTGGCAGGCCGCACAGAACTCCGGACTCTTGAAGAGGCGGTGCTGCAGCGTCTCGACGTGGTACCTCGGATAGGACCGGATGAGGAAGTCCCGGAAGAAGCGCGACGTCCCTCCCTCACCGGGCTCGAACATGTAGCGCTCGGGCTGGACGACGACGTAGTTGGCGTTGCCCTTCACGTCGGTCTCCCGGATCGCGTGGCACACGATGCAGGAGACCCCCTCCTGGTATCCCACCAGGTTCGTCAGGTCGTCGGTGAAGATGTTCTTCGCCCCGGAGAACAGGGAGATCGGGTCGTGGCACCCGCCGCAGTAGCGGGTCGATTCAGCCCCGTTCTGCTCCGCCATCACCTGCTGGACCGTCTGGAAGGCGACGTCCATCGCCGAGTAGCGATGGGCGCTTACCTGCCACTCCCGCAGGATCTCCTCATGGCAGCCGGAGGTGCCGCATGATTCCGAGCCGCCAAGCGAGCGCGCGTCGAAGGCGGTACCGGTGCTGGTCCTGGCGAGGCTCGGGGCGAACGGCCGATCGGGCCCGTAAACGTAGCTGTAGTCCGCGGGCAGCTCGTTGACCAGCTCCACCGGCTCGTAGGCCCAGGCCAGCAGCGCGACGACCACGAACAGCGGTA